>NZ_DFTS01000036.1:1411-1996 GCF_002383015.1 Idiomarina sp. UBA4206 | reverse complement strand
AAGGTCCATTTATTGACCTTCACCTGCTAAATAAGGTGGAGAAAGCGTTGGAAGCCGGGGATAAAAAGCCAATTAAAACTTGGTCCCGTCGTTCAATGATCATCCCAGATATGATCGGCCTGACAATCGCTGTTCACAACGGTCGTCAGCACGTTCCTGTCTACGTGACAGATGAAATGATCGGTCATAAATTAGGCGAATTCGCGCCAACCCGTACTTATCGCGGCCATGCTGCTGATAAGAAAGCGAAGAAACGGTAAGAGGTAGAGAGTGATGGAAGCAATTGCTAAACACCAATTTGCCCGCGTTTCAGCGCAGAAGGGCCGTTTGGTCGCAGACCAAATCCGTGGACTTCCAGTAGAAAAAGCACTGGATATCCTGGCATACAGCCCCAAAGCATCTGCTGTCTTAATCAAGAAAGTACTTGAGTCAGCAATCGCGAACGCGGAACATAACGAAGGTGCGGATATCGATGAGTTAAAAGTAGCCCGGGTCTTTTTAGACGAAGGTCCTACTATGAAGCGCATCAAGCCACGGGCGAAAGGCCGTGCCGATCGTATCTTTAAGCGCACCAGCCACATTACT
>NZ_DFTS01000036.1:0-1298 GCF_002383015.1 Idiomarina sp. UBA4206 | reverse complement strand
CAGAAAGTACATCCTAATGGTATTCGCCTAGGTATCTCCAGACCATGGAATGCAACCTGGTATGCGAATACAAATGAGTTCGCTGATAACCTGCACAGTGATTTTCAGGTACGTAAGTTCCTGACAAAAGAACTGCGCAACGCATCAGTCTCTCGTATCGTTATCGATCGTCCAGCTAAGAGCGTTCGTGTGACTATTCACACAGCACGCCCTGGTGTGGTTATCGGTAAGAAAGGCGAAGACGTAGAAAAGCTGCGTAAGCAAGTTTCTAAATTGACAGGTGCTCCTGCGCAAATCAACATCTCAGAAGTTCGTAAGCCTGAGTTGGATTCGCAGCTAGTAGCTGACAATATTGCTGGTCAGTTGGAACGTCGTGTCATGTTCCGTCGTGCTATGAAACGTGCTGTACAAAACGCCATTCGCTTGGGTGCCAAAGGCATCAAAGTTGAAGTGAGTGGTCGTTTAGGCGGCGCAGAAATTGCACGTACTGAGTGGTATCGTGAAGGCCGTGTACCGCTGCACACATTACGTGCAGACATCGACTACTCGACCTCAGAAGCGAACACCACTTACGGTATCATCGGTGTTAAGGTCTGGATTTTCCGTGGTGAAGTTCTTGGTGGACTTCCAACTGAAGAAAAGCCAGCTCCTAAGCGCGGCAAGAACCGTAAGTAAGGAGAGACGATATGTTACAACCTAAGCGTACAAAATTCCGTAAGGTTCACACAGGCCGCAACCGTGGTCTGGCGCAGTCTGGTAACAAAGTCAGCTTCGGTACTTTTGGTTTAAAAGCTACTGATCGTGGTCGTATGACCGCGCGTCAAATCGAAGCAGGCCGTCGTGCAATGACTCGTCACGTTAAGCGTCAAGGTAAAATCTGGATCCGCGTATTTCCTGATAAGCCTATTACCAAAAAGCCTTTAGAAGTTCGTATGGGTAAAGGTAAAGGTAACGTCGAATACTGGGTTGCTCAGATTCAACCAGGTCGCGTTCTGTATGAAATGGACGGTGTTCCTGAAGAGTTGGCACGTGAAGCGTTCCGCCTGGCGGCGCGTAAACTGCCTTTCAAAACCACTTTTGTGACTCGGACGGTAATGTGATGAAAGCAAGTGAACTGAAAGATAAAACCGTTGAGCAGCTGCAGGAAGAATTGCTAGGCTTGCGTCGTGAGCAGTTCAATCTGCGTATGCAGGCGGCAACTGGTCAGCTGAATCAGACTCACATGATGAAACAAGTGCGTCGTGATATCGCACGTGTTAAAACCATCTTAAATGAGAAGGCAGGTGCGTAATGACTGA
>NZ_DFTS01000046.1:411-4735 GCF_002383015.1 Idiomarina sp. UBA4206 | reverse complement strand
GCCTTCGTCAAGCGTTCATGGATGAACTTGCAGCGTCTCCTCAAGCCACGAGTTCTTTTCTCAGCCGAATTGCCGGCGAAGCCTGCCCCTGGGATTAAAGTTTCAGGCCCCAGCGGGTGGCTGTGCGTTTGACGGCGTCGACGTTTTCGGTGGCTATGATGTGCAATGGTGTGCTTTCAAACTGGGCGCTTAAGTCCAGATGTTGCTTTAGCCAGGACAGCATGGCCTCGCCGGAATGGATGGTTTTGGCGCCGTTGAAGTAGTTGGAAATGCTGTCGGCTATCAACGGAAAGTGCGTGCAGCCCAGCAGCACCACGTCCGGCTTTTCAAGCTTGCTGAAATAATGCTTAAAAGTTTCCTGCAGTATCGGCCCGTCGTAAAGCTCTTCTTCCACAATAGGCACAAACAACGGCGTAGGCATAGCGCCTACCTGGCTATAACCCAACGCTTGTATTTGCTGCTGGTAGGCACCGGAGTTTATGGTCGACCGCGTAGCAATAACCAGTACCCGGGCGCTGGTATCAATACCCTGCAGTTGCTGCAGTGCCATAACACCTGGCTCCAGCACCCCGTAAACTGGCTTGTTAGAGAACTTCTGCATTTGCTCTAAAGCAGTCACACTCACGGTATTACAGGCTACCACCAGGCAGTCTACATCGGCGCCGTTAAAAAACTCCACAGCTTCCAGCGCGTAGCGCGTGACCGTATTGCTGTCCTTGCTACCGTAAGGCACCCGGGCGGTGTCTCCGTAATACAGCAACTCGCTGAAACAAGCGCTTTGCTGCAGTGACCGCGCTACTGTTAAACCACCCACACCGCTATCAAAAACTCCAACTTTCATGCTTACTATTTCTCCAGGCTTACTGTTTTAAGACGCAGCGCGTTGGTTATGACAAAGACACTGGACAGCGCCATAGCACCTGCCGCCAGCATAGGCGACAGCAAAATACCAAAAAACGGATACAGTACGCCGGCAGCGACAGGAATCAGTGCGGTATTATAAGCAAACGCCCAGAATAAATTCTGATGAATATTGCGCATGGTTGCTTCTGACAAGGCGAAGGACTGCTGCACCACGGTCAGATTATCTGACATCAGTACCACATCGGCGGATTCAATCGCCACGTCGGTACCGGTTCCGATAGCAAAACCCACATCAGCAGAGGCCAATGCCGGCGCATCATTAATACCGTCCCCTACAAATATGACTTGACCCCACTCCTTCTTAAGGCGCTTTACGGCATCCACTTTGCCATCGGGTTTAACGTTAGCTACCACTTCGTCAATGCCCAGTTCTTTGGCAATGCGTTTTGCAGTGGACTCGGCATCTCCTGTGCCCATTGCCGTTTTCAGGCCGTCATCATGCAAGCGCTTAATCAGCTCTTTGGCGCTGGATTTAATCGGATCATCCTGAGTAAATACCGCAGCAAGCTTGCCATCCACAGCCACGTAAATGGGTGTGCGGCCACTTTCAGACCAGTTTTTCGCGTCATCAGGTTCGTTATCAAGCGCAATACCGTTGTCCTGCATTAACTCGCTGGTACCAATGTAAAGCGTTTTACCATCGACTTTACCCGTAGCACCCAAACCGGAAATGGCTTCAAAACTGTCAGGCTCGCTCACTTTAATGTCATGTTCTTTGGCATAGTTGACCAGAGCTTCTGCAGTGGGGTGTTCTGACTTAGCTTCAACCGAGGCGGCTAATGTCAGCACCTCTTTTTCCTCAAAGTCACTCAGGGTAAGCCAGTCGGTAATGGTTGGTTTGCCTTCTGTCAGTGTACCGGTTTTATCAAAAATAACGCCTTTCGACTGCTGCAACGCCTGCAACGCACTGCCCTGACGGAATAGCACGCCCATTTCAGCACCTCGACCGGTCCCCACCATAATAGACGTAGGCGTTGCCAGCCCCATCGCGCAGGGGCAGGCAATTATTAACACGGCCACCGCGTTTACCAAAGCGAATGTGAGTGCTGACTCACTCGCCGCAAAATACCACACCACAAAGGTCAGCAGAGCCACCAGCATGACCGCCGGTACAAACCATAATGTAATGCGGTTCACAGTATCCTGAATCGGCAATTTACTGCCCTGAGCCTGCTCAACCATACGAATGATCTGCGCCAGCACTGTGCCTTCGCCGGTCGCCGTCACTTTAAAGCGCAGCGTCCCTTTTTCGTTCAGGGTACCGCCGACCACTTTATCGCCTTTTTCTTTATGCACTGGCTCAGGTTCACCGGTTATCATGGCTTCGTTCACATAACTGTCACCGGAAGACACTTCGCCATCCAGTGCAATACGCTCGCCCGGACGCACTTCAATTTCATCACCTTTACCCAGTTCAGCAATATCGACTTCGGTCACCTCACCGTCCCGCACCACACGTGCGGTTTTGCTTTGCAGACTCATCAGTCGCTGAATCGCGTCCGAGGTATGGCTTTTAGCGCGCGCTTCCATAAAGCGTCCGGCCAGAATCAGCGTGACAATAACCGCCGAAGCTTCGAAGTAAACGTTCACTGACTCGCTCGGCAGCCACGAAGGAACAATTGTTGCCACTACCGAGTAACCCCAGGCTGCGGTAGCGCCCAGAGCCACCAAAGAATTCATGTCCGGTGCCCCGCGGAATAGCGCAGGAATGCCCAATTTATAAAAACGCGCACCGGGAACCGCAAGCACCACAGTAGTAAGCACTAACTGTACCCACCAGCTGTTCTGTAACCCTAGTGAGTTATGCACCCACTCGGAAAATACCGGCACCATATGGTTGCCCATAGCAAGGATAAACACCGGCAGCGTCAACAACGCTGAAAGCCATAACTGGCCTTTTAACGTTCGCATCTCCTTTGCCTGTTGCTCACGTTGCTCGCGCATTTGCTTATCGCGATCAAGCACTTCGTGGGCATCATAGCCCGCACCTTTCACCGCCTTAATCAGATCATTGACAGAAACCTTGTCAGAGTAAGTTACTTCGGCACTGTCCGACGCCAGGTTAACCGAGGCATCTTCAACACCATCCAGACCATTAAGCGCCTTATCGACACGCCCAACGCAGGACGCACAACTCATACCTTCAATACTTAAACGAACGGAATTACTCATCGCTACCTCCGTCGGCTTCTGCAGGCTTCAGCCACAGCAACAGCCAAAACACGACCAACTGCGCCAGCTCAACATAACGTTGCATGGCACCGCGCACCTCTGCCAGCTCTGGATTAATCATCAATACAAAGCCTAAAGCAATAATCACTGACAGCAGGACAAACGCGCAACGCACCGGCCAGGTAGTTCTTGGTGTAAAGGTCAGCAGCAAGGTGCCCAGCGCGAAGCCAAAGTAACTGACTATGCTGATAATATTATGTAACGCCTGAGAGCTGGAGCCGTCCGTCGGACAGCCCAGGTCGCAGGGCGCTATAGCCGCACCGAGATAAGCAACCGGATAGAAAAACAGTAACGCCCAGCCTAAATGACTAATGCCTTGCACCCGCAAATGCGGCCGGGCTGTTAACAAAACGCCGAAGGAAATCATCGCCAGAGGAATAAAACCCACCCAGCCAAAAGCGCCCGCCGCAGTACTGCCGGTGGCATTAATTTCACTGATGTACTGGCTGACATGTGAAAAGTCGTCTTTTACCCAGGTTGCCACCAACTGCAGCCCAACCCAAAACAAGGTCAGAATAATGAGTTGCGGCATCACTGGAGAGCTTTTCGTCGGTGCGTTTTGCATGTAGCCTCCTCGGCAGTATTAATGTGATAATCTTTCACTACAGTGTAAACCAAGATGGGAACAGATTGTGAATATTCAAGTGCTTGGCTG
Source organism: Idiomarina sp. UBA4206 (assembly GCF_002383015.1). Classification (NCBI taxonomy): domain Bacteria; kingdom Pseudomonadati; phylum Pseudomonadota; class Gammaproteobacteria; order Alteromonadales; family Idiomarinaceae; genus Idiomarina; species Idiomarina sp. UBA4206. The sequence continues at coordinate 924 of NZ_DFTS01000046.1, read as the reverse complement.
CAGCGGCGGACTCAGCGGCGACAACAAAGGCGGTTCAACCTGTATTCAGCTCAATCATAACATTGTGATTGACGCAGGCACCGGTCTGAATCAACTCAGCCTGGCACAAATGCACCAAGTTCGGCATGTGTTTTTAACCCATTCACACATGGACCACATAGCGGCCCTCCCTACCTTTTTAAGTAACCAGTACGGAAGTGAGCACTTACCCGTCACCGTATACGCACAGGCTCATACCCTGGAGAAGCTGAAGAATAACATTTTTAACGGCGATATCTGGCCTGAACTCAGCAGCATGACCGAAGGACCGGAGCCGATACTAACCTTTAAAGAAATTCACCCGGGTGAATGCATAGAGCTTGAAGGTATGGAAATTAAAGCCTTTGCCGTCGAGCATAGCGTGCCGACAGTGGGGTACAGCGTCAAAAGTCAGGGCAAACACTTTGTCTTCCCTGCCGATACCATAGCCGGCAAGCAACTGACCGAGCAGCTTAACCGCTTAGGCCACATTGC
>NZ_DFTS01000046.1:0-274 GCF_002383015.1 Idiomarina sp. UBA4206 | reverse complement strand
ATGCTGGAATGCGCTTTCCCTGACGAGCTACTGCAGGTTGCAGAAAAAACCAAACACATGACCCCTGGCTTACTTGAAAGCGCCCTGAAAAGCTTAGAGCAACAACCCGTTGAGCTTTGGGTTACCCACCTGAAACCCAGCTACGAAATTGCCCTGCGCAAAACCTTACAAGCCAACCCACCGCATAAAAATACGGTGGTGTTGTAACCTGACATGCATGTCAGGTGGGATATCGTTCCTGACGTAAACATCAGGCTACACGTCGCGAATCAGA
>NZ_DFTS01000023.1:16071-16510 GCF_002383015.1 Idiomarina sp. UBA4206 | reverse complement strand
TAAAATAGGCAGGATGTAGTATGGGTCTTTGGTCGATAGATCCTGTATCCAGAACACAAAGGCAGAATGACGCAGTTCAACACTTTCCAACAGAACCCAGTACAGAGCAAGGAAGATTGGAAGCTGCAACAGCATCGGCAAACAACCGCCAAGAGGATTCACTTTTTCCTCTTTATAGAGCTTCATCATAGAGCTCGACATTTTCTGTCGGTCGTCGCCATAGCGTTCGCGAAGGGCCGCCATTTTAGGCTGAAGCATACGCATTTTAGCCATTGATACGTATTGCGCTTTGGTCAATGGGAACAACAATGCTTTGACAATAACCGTGGTCAGAATAATGGCCAGACCCCAGTTAATAACCAGGCTTTGTAAAAATTGAAGCAGCTTAAATATTGGCTGAGCTAACCACCAAAGGAAACCGTAGTCGACGGTTAAGTCC
>NZ_DFTS01000023.1:1344-15991 GCF_002383015.1 Idiomarina sp. UBA4206 | reverse complement strand
CCAGGTGCTCAACTATTTGCGCCATAGCGTCCTGATCTTTAGGACCCAGATAAAGCTGTGACTCAATGACTTTTGAGCTGCCGGCCTGAATTTCGGTCATCGGGTAAATGACACCAATAATTGCCTGGCTGCCGTTCGCAACACGTGAGAACAAGCGGTTAGGCTGGCCCTGTTCAGGTATCCATGCCGAAACAAAGTAGTGCTCATGCATACTGACCCAACCGGTCTGCGAGGTGACGTTCAGCTTTTTATCCAGCATGTCGTCAAAGTCATACTTTTCAAACTTGTCATCGTCATGCGAGTACGCTGCACCGAAGTAGGTTGGCATAATCATGCTGCCACTTTCGCCGGTACCCATGGAGCGTTTAAGTTGCCCGTAAAACTGAGTATTCAGCGCGTTTGATGTATTATTTTCAACTTCAAAACGAACGTCGACGTTGTATTTGCCAGGGGTGAAAGTAAAGACTTTACGATAGATTGCGCCGCTTTCCGTGGTGTAGGTTAACGGAACTTCGATAACGTCAGTTTCGGACTGATAGCTTTCTTTTTCGTAGTTATAAGACGGACGACCGTCACCGCTTGCATCGATACCATCCGGACCAATTAAACCAGACTGTGCGACGTAGACGTTATTTGAGCTATTCTGTAACAGCTGGAAACGCTCTTCGGTTCCTAAGTCTTTGGCGAACTTAAGTAACTCTGTTGAAACAACGTCACCACCGCGAGTATCAATTTCGACATCAAGCACGTCGGTGCGAACGCGAATGGTTGTTTCTGATTGTTGGCTAACAACGGGCTGATCACCTTCCGGTACATCTGCCGCAGCTGAACCACTTGAAGGCACATCGCTGTTTTCAGTGTTATTGCTCGATTGCGTTACTGTCGCGGTTTCGTTTGCTTTTGTTCCGGGTGCGGTCTCCACCATCCAATTTTGGTATAGGAAGAATGACACCACTAAAAAGGCAATAAATAATATCGTGCGTGGCGAATTCATAGTGATTTCGTCTCTGTTGGCTGTTTTAGTAAAGATTCGGATTCGTTGCTATTTTCTGGCTTAATTTCTTGCTTACTGGGCGGAACGGGGTCATAACCGCCTTCGTGGGCAGGATGACATTTACCAATTCTTACTGCAGCAAGGCCAATACCTCGGATTGTACCGTGTTTTTGTATAGCCTCACAGGCATAATGCGAGCAAGATGGATAAAATCGACAACGCGGGCCTAGCAATGGGCTAATAAACCATTGATAAACCTTTATGAACGCGATTGGTATTGTTCGCAACGCTTTGCTAATTTTCGCCATAAATAATTCAACGTATCCCGTAATGCGGCGTTATCCTGCTCGACAATACCCTGCTTGGCAATAATTACAATGTCAAAACCGGGGATTTTGTGCTGTCTTAAACGGAATGTTTCACGTATCTGTCGTTTTATGCGGTTTCGGTCAACAGCGCGCTTTGCTCGCTTTTTACTGACAGTAACGCCTATACGTGGATGCCCTAACTCATTGGGGGTTGCCAACATAGTGACATGAGCAGTAACGGCTTTTACAGGAGGGTTCGAGAATACAGTCTGGAAATGAGAGGGAGTTAACAGACGTAACTCCCTTCCATATGAGATACTTTTATGCACTCAGTACTTTGCGACCACGAGCACGGCGACGAGCCAATACTTTACGGCCGTTTTTACTTGCCATGCGAGCACGGAAGCCGTGAGCACGTTTGCGTTTTAATACGCTTGGTTGAAATGTTCTTTTCATAACTAATATTCCATCGGTCAGTTTGCTATTTCCCACGCTGGCCGAAAAAGTTGAAACCAAACGTGAACGGAATTTTTTAGAGCGCGGATCTTACCGATCTTTTCGCATTGAGTCAATGATAAGAGGCGGTTTTAGGCAATAAAACCTAAATTAATCTCATCCACAATCTGTAGCAATTATAACATTAAGAATGTGGATAAAATAACAGTTATTCACTTTTTAGATGATTTTTCTGTTTTGGTAAAGTGGCTGATTACAAGCAAGTTATGCGCCAGTTCTGCCATCAGTGGCTATTTTTTATCTCCTTTATTCATGCCGTTTTCAGGCAGTTTATACTAGCGAATATGAACTGAGTGAAGTACAATCTTTGGTTATGATAATAAAAAACGATCCAGGAGAAGAGTGTGAATAATTCGCTTTGGCAACAATGTGCAGAGCGACTGCAATCGGAGTTACCGTTACAGCAGTTCAACACGTGGATCAGACCTCTTCAAGCCAAACTTAATGGCGAGACTTTGACCTTATTTGCGCCGAACATCTATTCGGTCGATTGGGTGCGCGATAAATACCTGAAAACCATTAATGCGTATTTGGAATCGATGTGCGATGACAAAGTACCGAATGTTGTTTTAAAGGTTGGGGAAGCGTCGCCAACACAAAAAGATAACAGTTCGCAACAACGCGCTGCTGCAACGCGCAGAAAGACGCCGAACTTTTCCTCAAGTAATGCCGATACTGAAGTACCGTTTGAGAGCAATATTCATCCTGAATACACTTTTGATAATTTTGTTGAAGGTAAGTCAAACCAACTAGCCCGCGCGGCGGCTATTCAGGTAGCTGAGAATCCAGGCGGTGTTTACAACCCACTTTTTGTCTATGGTGGTACGGGTTTAGGTAAAACACACTTATTGCACGCAGTTGGCAATGGCATTATGGCGCACAAGAAGGACGCCAAGGTGTTTTATATTCGGGCAGAGCGTTTTGTTCAGGACATGGTTAACTCAATTCGCAACAGTTCGACCAATGAATTTAAACGTTACTACCGTTCAGTTGATGCTTTGCTAATAGATGACATCCATTTCTTTGCAAATAAAAAGGGCTCTCAGGAAGAATTCTTTCATACTTTCAACGCACTGTTGGAAGGTAATCAGCAAATTATTATGACCAGCGATCTTTATCCGAAAGAAATAGATGGAGTAGAAGATCGTCTGAAATCCCGTTTTGGCTGGGGTTTGACCATTGCTATAGAGCCGCCGGAATTAGAAACGCGAGTTGCTATTTTAATGCGGAAAGCCGACGAACGTGGGTTACATATGCCACACGAAGTCGCCTTTTTCATTGCCAAAAGATTACGCTCAAACGTACGTGAACTTGAAGGTGCACTGAACCGGGTTGTCGCGAATGTTCAACTTACCGGCCGACCCATTACTATCGATTTTGTGCGCGAAGCACTGCGTGACCTAATTGCCGCTCAGGAAAAGTTGGTCACTATTGATAACATCCAAAAGACAGTCGCAGAATATTATAATATTAAGTTAGCTGACATTTTGTCTAAGCGCCGGAGTCGTTCCGTAGCGCGTCCACGACAGTTGGCCATGGCGTTGGCGAAAGAATTAACCAACCACAGTTTACCGGAAATTGGTGATGCTTTTGGCGGGCGTGACCACACCACCGTATTGCATGCGTGCAAGAAAATCGTGGAGTTGCAGGAGACTGATCCGGGCATCCGCGAGGATTATCAGAATTTTATGAGACTGCTGACCACCTGATGCCGGGCGTTGGCGAACAACATTCACCCTTCCAACATAAAGAAAGCTGAGTGCCATGAAACTGACGATCAGCCGTGAATCCCTGCTTACCCCGCTGCAAAGCATTGCTGGCGTGGTGGAAAAAAAACAGACCATGCCCGTGCTCTCCAACGTGTTGCTGGTGGCCGAGGACAATACCCTGACCCTGACCGGTACCAATATGGAAGTGGAACTGGTGGGCCGGGTGTCACCGGTGCACGTTGACCAGCCNNGTCGAAAAATACAAGAATTAAAAGATGCGCAGCACGACATAAAAGAAGACTATAGAAATCTTATTCGAACGTTGTCGTCATAAGGTATGTCGTTATAAACAGGGGACTCAGTCATGAAATTTTCAATTAACCGCGATGCTTTTCTCAAGCCACTGCAGGTTGTGAGTGGTGCTGTTGAAAGGCGGCATACATTACCAATTTTGTCGAATTTGTTATTACAGGTAGATAACGGCCAGCTTAAATTGACCGGAACAGACCTGGAAGTTGAACTGGTCTCCTCGGTACCGCTGGAATCTGCAGATATGGATGCAGCAGTTACTGTACCAGCTAAGAAACTTCTGGATATTGTTCGGAGCTTACCGGAAGGTTCAACAATTGAGTTCACTTCACAGGAAGACAGCGCAACCGTTAAATCGGGTCGCAGTAAGTTTAAGCTCAGTACTCTGTCGTCGGACGACTTCCCAAATATCGATGACTGGAAAAGTGACATCCATTTGGTGACTGAGCAGGCCATATTGAAGGACCTAATGGAGAAAACCCATTTCTCAATGGCGAACCAGGACGTCCGTTATTATTTAAATGGTATGTTGTTTGAAACGGATAATGGCATGTTGCGCTCTGTTGCAACCGACGGTCACCGTTTGGCCATGAGCACTTGTGCTATAGACCAACCAGGCCTTGCACAACGACAGGTTATTGTTCCTCGTAAAGGGGTGGTTGAGTTACTTCGTCTCTTGGGCGATGACGATCAGGAAGTGTCGGTTTCTATCGGAAACAACCATATTCGCGTTGAAACACCAGAGCTGGTGTTTACCAGTAAATTGGTAGATGGTCGTTTTCCTGACTATCGTCGTGTTTTACCAAGTGGCGGTGATAAAGTTGTGGTCGCGCATCGTGATGCTTTACGTCAGTCTTTTGGCCGTGCTTCAATTTTATCAAATGAAAAATTTCGCGGTGTGCGCTTGAATTTAAGCAGTGGTGAGCTTTGTATTACTGCGACAAACCCTGAACAAGAACAAGCGGAAGAAGTTATTGAAGTCGATTACCAAGGCGATGATCTTGAGATAGGCTTCAACGTTAGCTATTTGCTAGATGTCTTAAATAACATTGATGACGAACAGGTTTCTTTTACTCTGTCTGACTCAAACAGCAGTGCACTAATTGAACCTCAGCATGACGAGTCTTGCTGTTACGTTATTATGCCCATGCGTTTGTAACCCTGCCTTATAAATGTTCATTGAGACATTGAATTTAAGCCACTTCAGAAATTTTTCGGAAGTGGCTTTGTCCCCCAGTCCTCAAATTAACCTAATTACCGGAGACAACGGTTCCGGTAAAACCAGCCTGCTTGAAGCTATTTATTTACTCGGTTTCGGTCGTTCTTTTCGTCCAGGTGGTTTTCGTCAGTTAATTAAAGAGGGTAATAGCGGCTTTACCGTATTTTGTCGCTCTAAAGATTACTCTATTGGCGTTCGACGCAGCGGTGATGGCGAGCAGTCGTTAAGATTGAATGGTGCGAATGTTCAGCGGATGTCAGATGTTGCCCGTTTAGTGCCGGTACAGTTGTTAACCCCTGAGTCTGTAGATATTCTTTTAGAGGGTCCTGGTCAGAGAAGACAGTTTATTGATTGGGGAGTGTTCCACGTGGAACATTCTTTTTATTCGGACTGGGTTGCTTACACCCAATTGCTTAAACAAAGAAACAGTTTACTCAAACAACGCTCGCTTCCCGTGCGGGAAGACAAATACTGGAAAGAACAGTTGGCCTATTATGGTGAACGCATTAGTAAAAGTCGCGAAAAATACCTAGAAGAACTTAATGATTATATACAAGAACTAGCGAAATCTTTTCTCTCCGATGTTACAATGGAGGTTCGATTAAAATCGGGCTGGGATACTAGCCAAAGTTTATTTGACGCCTTAGAAAGCCATACAGAGAAAGATAAGAAATACGGCTTCACCTCAGTTGGGGCACATAAGGCAGATATCAAAGTGATAGCAGATGGTGTGGAAGTAAAGCATCGCTTATCTCGCGGGCAGCTAAAAACCGCGATAACCGCTTTGAAATTAGCGCAAGGGAAGCATTATCAAAAAATTAAAAAGCAACCCTGCATCTATTTGGTCGATGATTTAACGTCAGAGCTTGATTCAAGAAACCAGGCGTTACTTTGTCGTGAGTTAGAAAATCTAGACGCACAAGTGTTTATCACCGCAATTACTGGAAAGCAGTTGTCGGATAAATTTCAAAAATCACCTCGAATGTTCCACGTGGAACATGGGGTAATAAACGAATGATATCGAGATAATACTATGGAAGAAAATAATTACGGTTCATCGAGTATCAAGGTTCTCAAAGGGTTGGATGCGGTTCGTAAACGCCCAGGTATGTACATTGGTGACACAGATGATGGAACGGGTCTGCACCACATGGTTTTTGAAGTTGTCGATAACTCTATTGACGAAGCCTTAGCGGGCCATTGTTCAGAAATTATGGTTACTATTCATTCTGATGGTTCAGTCAGTGTGAAAGATGATGGTCGCGGAATTCCCGTTGATATACACGAAGAAGAGGGCGTTTCAGCTGCTCAGGTTATCATGACCGTATTGCACGCTGGTGGTAAGTTTGACGACAACTCTTATAAAGTGTCTGGTGGTTTGCACGGTGTTGGTATCTCTGTTGTAAACGCGCTGTCTGAAAAGCTGCAGTTGACCATTCGTCGACAAGGCCAGGTTTACGAGCAAACTTATCATATGGGTGAGCCTGACAGTGACGTAAAACCTGTAGGTGAAACCGATACAACAGGGACTGAGCTTCGTTTTTGGCCGAGTCACGAAACCTTCACGAATACTGAATTTCACTACGATATTTTGGCGAAACGCCTGAGAGAACTTTCATTTTTGAATTCGGGTGTTGGCATACGGTTGCGAGATGAACGTGACGACCGTGAAGATGTTTTTAAATACGAAGGTGGTATTGCCGCTTTTGTTAACTACTTAAACCAGAACAAAACCCCCATTCATCAAAAAGCTTTCTACTTTACGCTTCAAAGAGAAGACGGTATTGGTGTAGAGGTAAGCATGCAGTGGAACGATTCCTTCCAGGAAAATATTTACTGCTTTACCAACAATATCCCACAGCGTGACGGTGGTACTCACCTGGCGGGTTTTCGTGCAGCATTAACTCGTACGTTAAACACCTATATGGAAAAAGAAGGCTTTACTAAGAAAGCAAAAACCTCAGCAACCGGTGATGATGCCCGTGAAGGTTTAACTGCAATTATTTCCGTTAAAGTACCAGACCCTAAGTTTTCTTCTCAGACAAAAGATAAACTCGTTTCTTCTGAAGTGAAGTCGGCTGTAGAGCAGTCAATGAATGAACAGTTAGCCGATTATCTGTTAGAAAACCCAGGTGAAGCCAAGCTTATCATCAATAAAATTATTGATGCGGCTCGGGCGCGTGAAGCGGCTCGTAAAGCTCGTGAAATGACTCGTCGTAAAGGTGCTTTAGATATAGCGGGGCTTCCGGGTAAGCTGGCCGATTGTCAGGAAAAAGATCCTGCACTGTCTGAACTCTACATTGTGGAGGGTGACTCTGCAGGCGGTTCAGCGAAGCAGGGGCGTAATCGCAAAAACCAAGCGATACTGCCGCTAAAAGGTAAAATCCTTAACGTTGAAAAAGCACGTTTTGATAAAATGCTGTCATCGGTTGAAGTCGGAACTTTAATCACAGCAATGGGCTGTGGCATTGGTCGTGATGAGTACAACCCGGATAAAACACGTTATCACCGTATTATTATAATGACGGATGCTGACGTTGACGGTTCTCACATTCGTACCTTGTTGCTGACCTTCTTCTATCGCCAAATGCCGGAGATTATTGAGCGTGGTTACATCTACATTGCTCAGCCTCCTTTGTATAAGGTGAAAAAAGGTAAGCAAGAAGTCTATATTAAAGACGATCCGTCATTGATTCGTTACCTGACCAGTTTGGCGTTGGACAACGCGTCGTTACACGTTAACGAAACCGCTCCGGGTATTGCGGGTGAAAAGCTGGAAGAGCTGGTTAACGGCTACCAAATGGCACAGGAAAATATAAAACGCCTGAGCCGTCGTATGCCGGAACGTTTTCTGCAGCGCCTGTTCTACGCGCCTCGTCTAACTGATGAACGGTTGAAAGACAAAGATTATATGGCCAAGTGGGTCAAGACACTAAACGATGACCTAACAGCCAGAGAAGTCGATTCAGCAACCTATACTGTCTCTTTGCATGAAGATACTGAACGCAGAATGTGGTTGCCGACAACAACCATTCGTCAGCATGGGGTTGATACCGATTACCCACTTAACTACGAGTTCTTAATGTCGAAAGACTATGAACAGATAGTGACGCTTGGCGAAAAAATCGACTCGCTGGTAGAAGAAGGTGGCTACGTTCTCCGTGGTGAGAAAAAGCAACCAATTAACCACTTTGTTGACGCTGTTGAATGGCTTATTAACGAGTCTAAGCGTGGACTTTATGTTCAACGCTATAAAGGTTTGGGAGAAATGAACCCTGACCAACTGTGGGAAACGACCATGGACCCTGAAACCCGTCGTATGCTTCAGGTTACTATTGAAGATGCTATTGGCGCGGATCAGTTATTCACCACCTTAATGGGTGATGAGGTCGAGCCTCGTAGAGCATTTATAGAGTCTAACGCGCTTAAGGTTGCTAACCTCGACGTCTAGTTAATAGACATAAGAATGTCGGCATAAAAAAAGCCGGTTCATGCAAAATGAACCGGCTTTTTATTTTTAAATCAAAGACTTACTGAAGAAGAGATATGTCTGCTATTTCCAGGAACAACTGACGTAATCTGAACAGTAAGTTAAGTCGGTTCACACGAACTGTATCGTCTTCCGCATTAACCATTACATGTTCGAAAAACGCATCGACAGGCTCTTTAAGCTCTGATAATTGTGTAAGGGCGTCACTATAATCACCGTTAGCAATAAGCGGCTTAATAGCGCTTTCAGTTTGCGTTACTAAACGATAAAGGGCTGTTTCGGACTCTTCTTGTAAAACAGACTCATCAACTTTTCCTGATATTTCTTCTTTAGACTTTGCGAGAATATTCCCAACGCGCTTATTGGCGGCTGCTAAACTTTCGGCAGAGTCCAGAGATTTAAATGACTGAACAGCCTTAACGCGTTGGTCGAAGTCGGTTGGCTTTGACGGCGATCGTGCCAGTACTGACTGAATAACATCAACCGAAATACCTTGATCCTGATACCAAGGGCGGAAGCGGCCAAGCAGGAATTCAAATACGTCGGCAGCTACTGTTTTATTGGATAGCTTGTCACCAAAGCCTTCTACTGAGGCTGTCAGTAACTCGTTTAAATCGAGTGCGAGATCGCGCTCCACCAGTGTACGTAATAAACCTAAAGCTGCGCGGCGAAGAGCAAAGGGGTCACGATCCCCTTTGGGTACCTGGCCAATACCAAATATTCCGACCAGCGTATCCAGTTTGTCGGCTAATGCGACGGCACAGGCCTCTTTGGTTTGAGGTAATTCATCACCGGAAAAGCGAGGCCAGTAGTGTTGCTCAATTGCCTGTGCGATAGTTTCACTTTCACCGTCGTTAAGTGCATAGTGCTTACCCATAACACCTTGAGTTTCAGGAAACTCTGAAACCATATCGGATACCAGGTCAGCTTTGCACAGCAGGCCGGCTCTTTGTGAAGCTTTTACGTCAGCGTTTAACTGGTTGGCAATTTTACCGGCTAACACGGAAATGCGACGTGCTTTGTCACCAATACTTCCGAGTTGCTTCTGGAAAAGTACAGAATCCAGTGCTGAAAGGCGAGACTCCAGTGTTTTTTTCTTATCGGACTCAAAGAAAAACTGTGCATCCGCCAGGCGAGGGCGAACAACCTTTTCATTACCTTTAACAATTTGTTGCGGGTCGCGACTTTCAATATTGGTGATGAAAATGAATTGAGATAATAAATTACCTTTGCCATCTTCAACCGGGAAGTAACGCTGGTCGTCTTTCATGGTGACAATGAGAGGTTCCTTTGGCACAGCCAGAAAACCCTGATCGAAACTTGCGGTTAAAGCTACGGGCCATTCCACCAGTGCAGCAACTTCCTCAACTAACTCGTCATCCTGAATAACCTGGCCGCCGAGTTCCAAAGCAAGACGTGAGATCTCCGATTGAATTGTCTCAATACGCTCTTCGAAGTTAGCGGTTACTTTCGCTTGACGCAGCTTTTCAAGGTAGTTGTCGACATGATCAAGCTCAAAACCTTCAGGAGAATGAAAACGATGACCCTGAATAAAACGAGCGCTCTTAGTTTCCAGAATTTCAGCTTTTATGAGCTCGCTACCCAGCATAACCGTCAGTGTATGAACCGGGCGAATGAACTGTGCGGTGCTGTCACCCCAGCGCATAGGCTTAGGAATAGGTAGTGTTTTAATGGCGGCTTCCAGCATACCCTGAACTAATTCAGCGAGCGCCTGGCCTTTTACTGTTGCCTTATGCAGCAGCCATTCGCCCTTGTCTGTCTTTAGACGGTCAGCCTGCTCAACGGTAATACCATTAGAACGAGCCCAGCCTTCGGCGGCTTTTGTCGGATTACCTGAATCATCAAAAGCCACATTAACAGCGGGACCGCGTTTCTCTACTTCTTTATCCTGCTGCTCGGTCTCAACCTGTTTAACCAGGACAGCTAACCGACGAGGAGTGGCATAAGCTTCAATACTATCAAAATTCAGCTCAGCGCTTTTTAAACCAGACTCAATACCCGACTTTAAGCTGTCGCGCAGTGACTTTAAGGCTTTTGGAGGAAGCTCTTCGGTACCTAGCTCAATTAATAAGTTTTCTTTTTGCACGGCTTGGCTCTCCTTAGTTCGCTGCTGGGTTGTTTTTATTGTCGGCTAAAGGGAAGCCCAGAGCTTCGCGCGCCTGGTAATAAACTTCGGCAACGGCTTTTGCCATGGTTCTGACACGAAGTATGTAGCGCTGCCTTTCGGTCACAGAGATAGCATGCCGGGCATCCAGCAGGTTAAACGCGTGAGACGCTCGCATCACTTGCTCATACGCAGGCAAAGCCAAAGATTTTTCTATGAGCAGTTCGCACTCTTTTTCACAGTCGTCGAAGCGACGGAAAAGCACATCAACGTCAGCGTATTCAAAGTTGTAAGTTGATTGCTCAACTTCATTCTGATGAAAAACGTCGCGATACAAGATCTTACCGCGAGGGCCGTCGGTCCAGACCAGGTCGTAGATGCTGTCCACACCCTGAATGTACATGGCCAAACGCTCCAGGCCGTAGGTAATTTCTCCGGCCACGGGGCGGCACTCTAAACCACCGACTTGCTGGAAGTAAGTAAACTGAGTGACTTCCATACCGTTAAGCCAGACTTCCCAGCCCAGACCCCAGGCGCCCAGAGTAGGCGATTCCCAGTTGTCTTCTACAAAGCGTATGTCGTGAGTCAGTGTGTCAAAGCCAAGCATTTCTAAAGAGCCCAGGTAAAGTTCCTGAATGTCTTTAGGTGAAGGCTTCATAATGACCTGAAACTGATAGTAGTGCTGTAATCGGTTTGGGTTCTCGCCATAACGACCATCAGTAGGACGGCGGCAAGGCTGAACATAAGCAAAACTGGCTGGCTCGGGGCCTAATGAGCGTAAAAACGTCATTGGGTGAAAAGTGCCTGCACCCACTTCCATATCTAATGGCTGAACCACGGCACAGCCTTGCTGAGCCCAGTAGTCCTGAAGAGCAAGAATAAGCCCCTGAAAGGTTTTCACATCGTATTTCGACATACGCATTCTCTGCTTTTTTATTTGTGGTTGACCAATGGTCGAAAAATATGCGTAGATTATACCCTCTGACGCGCCTTGGTTATAGGGGAAGGCATGACAAATAATGAACCAGAACGTTGTTCCTGGTGTGAATCTGCTGACGATTACCGTGCGTATCACGACAATGTCTGGGGAAGGCCGGTACGTGACCCGATAGAACTCTTCGCCAAACTGTGTCTGGACGGGCAGCAGGCGGGTCTTAGCTGGTTAACCATATTGCGCAAACAAGCGGGCTACGAGAAAGCCTTTTTGGGTTTTGATCCGAAAGCTATTGTGGCAATGAGTGATGCTGATCGCGAACGGTTGTACAGCAACCGTGATATTATTCGTAGCAAGGCGAAAATTGATGCGATTTTCACTAACGCCGCAGCCTTTTTAAAGCTAGAAGAGAAAGGTGTTAGATTTGAGCAATGGCTATGGGCGTTTGTTGGCGGCTCACCGATTATTAATGCGTATCGGACGCAAAGTGAGATTCCAACCGAAACTGAGGCTTCCCAAAGCATGGCAAAAGCGTTAAAAAAGGAAGGCTTTAAGTTTGTCGGGCCGACCATTTGCTATGCTTTTATGGAAGCAGTTGGTATGGTGAACGACCATGTTACCAGCTGTCATTGCTACCAGCCTGTTGCTGAGCAAATGAAACAGTTTACGTTGTAAAATGAGCGAAGGACGAATGATAGAAATTACACTTGCGGATTATAGTAACCCCAAACACCGTAATGCCGTTATAGCTATGTTGGATGCTTACGCTAAAGACCCAATGGGTGGTGGTGAAGGCATATCAGATGAAGTTAAAGAAAGTCTGATAGATGAAATGGCAAAAAGAGACCATGTCTTTTCTTTGCTGGCCTACGATGGTGATACCCCGGTTGGCGTTGCAAACTGTGTAGAAGGCTTCTCAACCTTCGCTGCAAAACCATTAATGAATATTCACGACATAGCGGTTATTCCGGAATATCGAGGCCAGGGCGTTGCTCGTAAACTTCTGGAAGAAGTGAAAACACTGGCAGAATTCCGTGGTTGCGTGAAGCTGACTCTAGAAGTTTTGGAAAACAATGACCGTGCCAAGCAGGCCTACAAAAACTTTGGTTTTGAACCTTACGAATTAGGTGAAGTTGGTCAGGCTGAGTTCTGGGAAATGTATTTAAATAAAGATAAAGCCTGATACTTGAATGTCAGGCTTTTAGTGGGCCTTCCTAACCCAGTAGCGGTAAGGCATCTCTTCGGTTTCAGAGCCCATTAACTCATGCTCCATAAACTCGCAAAAGCCCGGAATATCCCGGGTTGTTGCGGGATCATCCGCAATAATCAGCAATACCTCACCAACCTTCATTTTACGAATAGCCGCACGAACTAACATTACGGGCTCCGGGCATTTAAGGCCAAGGGTATCGAGTTCTTTGTCGCAGTTAATCTGGGTCATGACTTCTTTAAAAGACGTTAGGTGAAATTGGCGAGTAGTTTAACACTTTCGCGACTAAGAGGTGAGGGGGGAGTGATGGATTGCACCGCTGTTTGTTGGCGGGAAATACTCAGAAACTGTCTGCAGCCATGGATGGCTGCAGTCAAGCGCCACATGGATGTGCCGCAAGGAGCGTGTTTTGGAAAGGGGGTTCCTGCCAGTCTGTACTCGATGTTCAGTGCGCCAGGCGCCAGACCTAGCGGTAGCCTTTTCGACTCAAATTAGTTAGCAAAAAAACACTTTGAGTTAGATCAATTACTCCCGAATAACCCCCCGACTACCCCCATGGGGGGAGCGATTTTCCCCCAGTATCCTTCTACTATTTAAATCATGATTTCGCATGCATGAATATGCAGAGAGGATACACCAATGGCACTGACCCAAACGGCCGAAACCCGCTACACCAAACCCGTGCTCGTCGCCGTCAACAAACCCTTTGACGACGAAGACGGCCTCCAGGCCCTGCGCAGCCATCCACTGTTCTCGGAACTCAATGGCAAAGACCTGCAGCACCTGATCCAGCAATCCCGAAGAATCCGCCTTGGCCATCACCAGCTGCTCTATCGCCAGGACATGCCGGCGCACCATTTCTTCTTCGTGATCTCCGGCCGCTTGCGTCTTTACCGCCTGGACTCCTCTGGCATCGACCGGACCCTCGACAGCATCGCCCCCGGCGACTGCTTCGCCGAAGTCATGATCTATGCCGATCCGCCCCGGTATGCCTGCTACGCCGAGGCCCTGAAATCCAGCGAGGTTCTGATGATCCCCGTGAAAGCCTACCAGGACATGCTGGAAAGCAACCCGAAATACGCCCAGGCAGCCCTGCGGCATTACGCCAAACGCGCGGTTTCCCGGTTCCACGACCTGGAAATCATGACCGTACAGAACGCCCGTGACCGCCTGATCCGCTACCTGATCGACCTGCTGCCCAATGGCGCAGATGAGGGTGGAGAAGTCGAGTTGCCGCTACCCAAGTGCCTGGTGGCCTCCAGGCTGGCCATGCAGCCGGAGACTTTCTCCCGGATTCTGGCGGACCTGAAAGCCAACGGCCTGGTGCGGGTCAACCGCAGCCGACTGTTCATCTCGGATCCGCAGCGTCTGATTGAGATCAGCCAGTAACGGATCACATTCAAACCTCCAGGCTTTTTGGAAAGGGGGACAAGTGACATCGAGAAAGCAACGTCCACTGATTTACTCGTGTTCCGGCTGCTCTGACGTGGCGCAGCTGGCCAACAATGTGGCGGTAAGTCTGGACCATGCCGGCGAATTCGAAATGTCCTGCATCTCGGGCGTTGGCGGCAAGGTGCCGTCCCTGGTGAAAACCGCCAGATCCGGTCGCCCGATCACGGTTATTGATGGCTGCCCGTTGCACTGTGCCCGGGCCTGTCTCGAGAACATCGGTGTGGAGCCCGATGAGCATGTCCGGCTCTACGACTTCGGCTTCAAGAAACATTATGGACAGAGCTACGGCGAAGATGCCGTGGAAGAAGTCTGCGACGAAGTTCGCAGGCTCACCTCGTCCGACCAGCTCATTGCCCGCCACGCGTAAATCGCAGCGGCCCG
>NZ_DFTS01000023.1:932-1211 GCF_002383015.1 Idiomarina sp. UBA4206 | reverse complement strand
GAGCTCATTGCCCGCCAGGCGTAAATCGCAGCGGCCCGGTACCAGTAAGGATTCACCAAGATGATCAGCAGTTACAATGACCTGATTCAGGCCTCCCACAGCCAGCAGGAGCCCCAGCGCCTGCTATTCGTTTTCTGCCGGGCAGAGTTGCCGGACGAGGCCTCCCCGGAAGAAAGAGCCGCTTTTGAGCGCGGTGAAGGCGGCGCCCTGACGCCGGTGATCTGCGTCGACAAGACGCCCGAAGAGGCACCGGATTTCGGGGCCTTGCAAGAAGAATCC
>NZ_DFTS01000023.1:0-740 GCF_002383015.1 Idiomarina sp. UBA4206 | reverse complement strand
GTCGCCGCCATGTCCGGCCGCGGTGGCACGCCCCCATCCACCGATGAGGCGCAGCAGCCGCTGACCATGATGGTGGAGTCCATCCGCCTCGGCCATATAAGTAATTACCTCCCTCTCGATTCATACGGAAACGCTGTCAGCCTGGGCTGACAGCGTGAAGTCGATCAGTTCCTCCGCCAGGTGTATTCAATAAGAGGTATTTGATTTTCCTCTAATTTGCCTAGGCTGAAGCAATAAGGCGCTTTTTCTCAGGGAGTCTTCTGTGTCCGTTTTTTCCCGTTTCGCTTTTGTCTTTTTCGCGTCGATCATGGCCATGGCCCTGGATGCAGCGCCTCTGTCCAAGTATGAGCCCGTTGCCGGTCGTCAGGTCATTGAGCAGGCGTTTCCCGATGTCACCCGGGTGATTCCCCGGAAAGGCAATCGGGCCATCCAGGAGCTCTACGTCCGTAAGGAGTTGGTGGGCTACGCCTATCAGTCACTGGATTTTGTCCAGACCCCCGCCTACTCGGGCAAGCCGGTCAATGCCATGGTGGTGCTGGATGCCGAAGGCACCATCAAGGCCGCCAAGGTAATCCACCACGACGAACCCATTCTCCTGGTGGGCATACCCGAAAGCAAAATGCACGCCTTTACCGATCAGTACACGGGCCTCAAAGCGGACCAGCGGGTAACCGTGGGCGGAACCTCTTCGGAACGAAAGGTGGCTGTGGACGGATTGTCCGGTGCCACGGTGACCGTGA
>NZ_DFTS01000043.1:195827-203863 GCF_002383015.1 Idiomarina sp. UBA4206 | reverse complement strand
GAGAGTAGGTCACCGCCAGACTATTAATAAAACAGCCCCCAGCTTACGCTGGGGGCTTTTTTTATGTCCGAAACAAACACCTTACTTCAGCAGCGGCTACGACCAAAGTCCAATTTCCCCTATTAACAATCCCACTTACATTTGTTAGCGACCCAAAAACAATAATGTTGAACAACTGGAGGGGACGTTATGGCATTCGAAAGCGAATCTCATGCCAAAGCGTATTGGAAAGAGAACCTCAGCTTGATGCTCAAGCTGTTAGTTGTATGGTTTATCGTTTCCTATGGCTTTGGAATTATACTGGTGGACGTGCTTAACGAAATTACTTTCTTTGGCTTTAAGCTGG
Source organism: Idiomarina sp. UBA4206 (assembly GCF_002383015.1). Classification (NCBI taxonomy): domain Bacteria; kingdom Pseudomonadati; phylum Pseudomonadota; class Gammaproteobacteria; order Alteromonadales; family Idiomarinaceae; genus Idiomarina; species Idiomarina sp. UBA4206. The sequence continues at coordinate 203,517 of NZ_DFTS01000043.1, read as the reverse complement.
GATTTTGGTTTGCACAGCAAGGCTCCATTCTGACTTTCATCGTGCTCATCTTCATTTATGTGAAGGGCATGGCCGCGTTAGATAACAAATATAATGTACACGAGGACTAAGGCGCTATGGATATTCAAACGCTCACCTTTATAATCGTCGGCCTGACCTTCGCGCTATACATTGGTATCGCAATTTGGTCACGTGCTGGCTCAACGAATGACTTTTATGTAGCAAGCGGTGGTGTTAACCCGGTAATGAACGGGATGGCCACAGCTGCTGACTGGATGTCAGCTGCTTCTTTTATCTCAATGGCGGGTATCGTAGCCTTCGCTGGTTATGATGGTTCTGTTTACCTAATGGGCTGGACAGGTGGTTATGTCTTATTGGCCATGTGCCTTGCTCCTTACCTACGCAAGTTTGGCAAATTCACTGTGCCGGACTTCATTGGCGACCGCTACTATTCACAAACCGCTCGTACTATCGCAGTAATCTGCGCTATCTTGATCTGCTTTACTTACATTGCAGGACAAATGCGTGGTGTCGGTGTTGTATTCTCCCGCTTCCTGGAAGTGGATATTGCAACGGGTGTTATTATTGGCGCAATCATCGTTTTCTTCTACACCGTACTCGGTGGTATGAAGGGAATCACGTACACACAGGTTGCACAATACGTTGTACTGATGTTTGCTTATGTTGTACCTGCTGTATTCATCTCACTATTAATGACGGATCATTTCTTGCCCCAAACTGGCTTTGGCGCAACCATAGCTCAAGACGTTCCGGGCGGAGGAAATTACCTGCTTGACCGGCTCGATGGACTGTCTCAGGAACTTGGTTTTGCTGCATATACGGAAGGTATGCGTAGTAAAGTCGATGTGTTCTTCATCACAGCTGCATTAATGGTCGGTACTGCCGGTTTGCCTCACGTTATTGTGCGTTTTTTCACCGTACCTAAAGTACGCGATGCACGTCGCTCTGCGTTCTGGGCTCTGACCTTTATTTCTGTGGTTTACTTAACAGCGCCTGCTATTGCTGCGTTTGCCAAGGTCAACATGTTCAATACTATCAATGGTCCTGAATTAACGGGCGTTGAATATGAGAATGCACCAAGCTGGATTAAAAACTGGGAAAAAACCGGTCTGATCACTTGGGAAGATAAGAACGATGACGGCAAAATGTTCTATTCAGGTGATGAGCGCAATGAAATGACTATTGACCGTGACATCATGGTTTTAGCTAACCCTGAGATTGCTGATTTGCCAGCCTGGGTCGTTGCACTTGTAGCTGCCGGTGGGGTAGCCGCTGCGCTCTCTACATCTGCAGGCTTGCTATTGGTTATTTCGACGTCAGTTTCGCATGACTTATTGAAACGAAATTTGGCACCGAATATCACGGATAGACAGGAGCTCTTCTACGCCCGACTCGCAGCGGCGGTCGCGATAATTATCTCGGTTTACTTCGGTATCTATCCGCCCGGCTTCGTGGCGCAGGTGGTCGCCTTCGCGTTCGGCTTAGCGGCAGCGAGCTTCTTCCCTGCGATCATCATGGGCGTATTCCATAAGCGTATGAACCGTGCAGGTGCAGTAGCTGGTATGGTTGTCGGTATACTGTTTACCTTCTGCTACATTGTTTACTTCAAGTTCGTCGCTCCGGAGTTAAATACTCAGGAAAACTGGTTATTCGGTATCTCACCGGAGGGTATTGGTACTTTAGGTATGATAATCAACTTTGTTGTTGCGGTTGTTGTGCATAAATTTACTGGTGACGCCCCGGAAGATATTCAGGAGCTGGTTGAGTCCATTCGTTATCCGAAAGGATCGGGTGAAGCTCAGTCTCACTAATGAATAACATAATACAGTTAAAGCCCAGCCCGAGTGCTGGGCTTTTTATTGACTAAGTTGTGTTAATACACAAAACTGAAGTCAGCTTTTCCACATTGAGGTCAGCTCATGGAAGTAAATGCATTTCTAAAAGATTGCCCTCCATTTGATACGTTATCTGAAGAGCAGAGAAGTTGGGCGGTATCTCAATTGCAGTCCGTTTATATGAATGAAGAAAACTGCAATGAAATTATGAAAGACATGCGACCTGCACTTTTTATAGTGCGCTCGGGAGTCTTTGATTTGCGAGGCGCTGATGGACGGTTAATTGAGCGCCTGGAAAATGGCGATCTCTTCGGCTATCCGTCGTTGTTATCGGGTCGAGAAGTAGTAAATAAACTTAAAACAATAGAGGATGGCATTGTTTACGTTTTGCCTCAGTCTGCCTTCGATCGTCTTCGTAATGTGTCGAAACCCTTCGAACAGTATTTCATCAGGGCGCATGGACAACGCTTGCTAACAGAGCAAAAAAGTGACGAAAATGATGAGCTTGACTGGAGTGAGCAAACGGTCGGTAATGTCGTAACAATGCCCCCCGTTAGCTTAACCAGTGACACCTCTGTACAGGAAGCGGCAAAGCTGATGTCCAGCAACGGGATATCCTCTGTGCTGGTTGTAGATGATACCCAGCTTGTGGGAATATTGACCGACAGAGATCTGAGAAACCGCGTTGTGGCAGAAGGCTTGCCGCTTGACGTTCGAGTTGCCGCAGTAATGACGCAATTACCTGAATCTGTTTATGAGAATCGCTCATTAATGGATGCGCTGACAACAATGACTTCCAGCAACATTCACCATCTGCCCGTGGTTAATGATCAAAATCAACCTGTAGGCATGGTGACCGCTACCGACCTAATCCGCCAGCAACGCAGTGATCCGGTGTTTCTCATCAGCGCCATTCGTAAAGCCGGTAGCAAAGAGCAGTTAGTAGAAGAGGCTAGAAAGCTTCCGGACTACCTGCAAACTTTTGCCAGTCGCGTAAAACAAACCTCAATACTGGGTCGTCTTATGGCGTCGGTTACCGACGGTATGACACGCCAGCTTATACAGTTGTACGAGCAAGAGAATGGCGCTGCACCGGCTGCATACAGTTGGCTCGCATTTGGCTCGCAAGGAAGGGAAGACCAGACGTTAAGTTCGGACCAGGACAATGGCCTGTTATTGAGTAACGGTTTAACCGACAAACAAAAGGATTGGTTTGCCGGTTTGGGGGAGTATGTTTGTGAGGGGCTCAATGAATGCGGTATCCCCTCATGCCCGGGCAATATTATGGCATCTAACCCTGATTGTCGCGGCACAATAGATGAGTGGAAAAAGCGTTTCACTAACTGGATAGAAAGTCCGACACCTAAGGCTTTGATGTACTGCCAGATATTTTTTGACAGTCGTCCGGTGGTGGGGCCCGGTAAGTTTTACCAAGAGTATCGTAAGCAAATAGCTGATTTAGCCAGGAATGAAATGTTTTTAGGAAACTTAGCGATTTTAGTCAATAAGATAAGTGTTCCGCTTGGGCTTTTTAATCGGTTGCGTACAGAGGACACGGATGATGGCGACACCATTGATATCAAGCGCTACGGGATTGCACTTATTAATGATATTGCCCGCATTTATTCTCTGCAGGCAGGGCTGACATCGCCGAGTACGCCCGCTCGACTAGCAGCTTTAAAAGGGAGTAAGCTGCTAAACCGACGCGATAACCAGTCGCTGCTGGAAGCCTGGGAATTTCTGACTCAACTGAGGTTGAATCATCAGCTAAAAGTTTGGGGAACAGATAAACCCAAAAACGCAATAGACCCGGATGAGTTAAGTACCTTATCAAGGCGCCAACTGAAAACCGCATTTAAGATAATTAAAGAAGCCCAACAGGGCGTAGGCTTAAAATTCAGTCGCCAGGGTTATTAGTTATGGCGCAATGGTTAGAGAGACTTGCTCATTGGTACGACCGCCGGCAAAAGCTAAAACGCCCCTGGCAAGAGTTGCGGTATGTTGCGCTGGATATTGAAAGTACCGGGCTGGATCCAAAGAAGCATCAAATATTGTCGATTGCGTGGATGACCATACACCCGCCAGTAATGCACTACGGCAATGCTCAATATCATGTTTTTGCTCACGGACAGGAGCTTGAATTAGGTCAAAGTCCGACTATCCACGGTTTAACCCAGCAAGACTTTCTGCATAGCTCGGAGCCCAGGCAAACGTTCGGTATGTTAAGTCGAGCTTTGAATGATGCCGTATTAGTTTGCCACCACAAAGGCATGGACTGGCGGTTTTTGAAGCATATTGAGGCGGAGTACGGCACACTTTTTAAACCGCGGGCAGTTTTCGACACTTTAGCTTTTGAAAAAAACAAACTTGAGCGGAATCCTCAGCAACCTATTCAAGGTGGCCAACTAACGCTGAGTGCGTGTCGAAAGCGTTATAACTTACCTGACTATCATGCTCACCACGCACTAACAGATACCCTCGCTTGTGCAGAGCTTTTTTTGGCGCAGTGTTACTCAAATGAGAACTCTAATAGGCCAGCAACCTCTTTATTAAAAAGAGCGGCTAATTAGGTATTTTAGATGTATTTAAAAACATGATACCGTGGGAATGTTACAAGGTGTTACAAAGTTTAATAAGATGTTTCACTGCGTAATATTGTAACTTTTGGAGATAATAAGTCTTAAAAACCCAGGGAAATACAATCATGAAAAATTCAATATTCAAAGTGAGTGTTGCAGCATCAGCTGTGGCTTTGACTTTAGGCAGTGCCGCACCGGCTCTTGCTGATGAGTCAAAAGGTTTTCTGCTTGGTAGTGCAGAAAACCAGGCTGGAGATGCAATTAATGATGTCCAAATTACCATAACGAATTTAGAAACAGGATTAACTCGTACCGTTACTACCAATGAAAACGGTAACTACCGCTTTCCTTTACTACCGCCCGGACAGTATTCTTTAAAAGCAACGAAGTCGGGTTACGGAGTGTTGGAAGAAGAAATGCTGCGTGTGCAAGTCGGTGGTCGTACCAATATCGATTTGACACTTGTTACTCAAGAACAAATGGAAACAATCCAGGTAACAGGCTCGGCTATTTCTTCTATTGACACTACATCGTCTGAATCTGAGCTCGTTATTGGCCAGGACTTTTTGAGCAAGGTTCCTGTCCCTCGTGATCTTTCTTCAGTTGCTTTGCTAGCACCGGGCACAACCCGCGGTGACTCAGCGTTTGGTAACCTGGCTTCCTTTGGTGGGGCGTCAGTGGGTGAAAACGTTTATTACGTCAATGGCTTGAACGTAACGAACTTCCGTAATGGACTTGGTGGTTCTGAGTTACCATTCGAAATGTACGAAACGTTTGAAGTAAAAACGGGTGGTTATTCTGCTGAATATGGACGCTCTACGGGTGGTGTCATAAACGCTACCACGAAATCCGGTTCGAATGAATTTAAAGCCGGAGCAAGTGCTTATTTTGAGCCATCTTCACTGCGTTCTGATAAACCAGATGTGATCCTGACTGACGAGGAGCAATTAGCCCGCAACGGTAGCCCTTACTATCAGTTAAATAGCAAAGATGAAATTGGTGAAAACAACTACAACGTTTGGGCAAGTGGCGCACTGGTCGAAGATAAATTGTTTTTCTTCGGTTTGGTTAACTTTAAAGATCGTGTAAGCGACTTTGCTACTGCAGGACAGTCCTACGAAAGAGATGCATCAGACGTTTTATTTGCTGGTAAATTAGACTGGTATATTACCCAAAACCATATTATCGAATTTACGGGTTGGGATAACTCAAGCGAACTGGAATCCAGTAAGTACGCTTACAATGCCGAGCAAGACGCGCAAGGTGAATTGTACGGTGATTACGTATTAGACCGCGGCGGGAAGTCATATGCGGCTCAATATACGGGTATTTTAACCGATGACTTAACGCTAAGTGTTTTATACGGCGTTAACGAAGCCACTTATACAAACCGTAACGCGAGCTCGGATACTGTTGCTATCTATGCAGACGGTTACTCTGGTCAGTTTACAAACTTTGGTTTAGCAACGCCTTCTGTTCAGGAAGATAAACGTACAGCTTATCGTGTTGATATCGATTGGTATGTCCACCCGGATCATACGATTCGTGCCGGTATTGACTATGAAGATATGGAAGCTTACGAAAAAACTGAGCGTGCTGGCGGTGTAGCTTACACTTACTATGGTTGTGACTCTTCAGGTTTCTCTGACGGTGATCTTGTCGGATGTACTTTGGTTGATGAAAACATTTACAGCAACGAAGGTAGCTTCGAGACTAAATCGAACGCATTTTACGTTCAGGATACTTGGTACGTAACAAACGACGTTGTTGCCCGCATTGGACTACGTAATGAGACATTTGAGAACTACAACAAAGCCGGTGAAAAGTTTGTTGATGTTTCTGATCAGTGGGCACCTCGCGTTGGTTTAAGCTGGGATATCAATGGTAATGGTGAGAGCAAGTTATTTGCTAACTATGGTCGTTACTTCTTGCCTGTAGCAACTAATACAAACGTTCGCCTTGCTGGTGACGAGTACTATGTTGTAAGCACCTATGAAGTTGCCGATATCAACGATGATAATACACCTGTCTTTGGTGACTTAGATGGCCGTTCTGTCTATGCTGACGGTACTTTGAAAGGCACTGGTGAAACAGTTAACGCTGATCTTGACCCTATGTACCAAGATGAATACATCCTGGGCTATGAAACCATGGTTTCTGAAAATTGGTCAGTAGGTGTTAAAGGTACGTATCGTGAGCTCGGCAGTTCGCTGGAGGATGTGGCGATCGATGCTGGCTTTAACGAATACCTGCAGGATGAGTTTGGTTCAGCTTGTACTATGTGTGCCAGTGGCTTCCACTATTATGTTCTTACCAACCCCGGTAATGACGTGACTATCACTACCGATCCGGATGGTGAGTCTGGTCCACTGGAAAATCAACAGTATACAATTCCGGGAAGCTACTTAGGCTACCCTGAATCTGAGCGTAAGTACGCAGCTGTTGATGTGACTGTTAAACGTCAGTTTGATGATAAATGGATGTTTGACGGTAGTTACACTTGGTCTCATAGTTGGGGAAATAACGAAGGTTTTGTTCGTTCAGATAATGGGCAGGATGATGCTGGACTGACAACGAACTTTGACCAACCAGGATTAACAGATGGTTCTTATGGTAACTTGCCAAATGACCGTCGTCATATGGTTAAGTTGCGCGGCTCATATGCACTTACAGATGCATTCAGCCTGGGAGCTAACTTTAGCTGGGAATCTGGTCGTCCGGTTAATGCCTTCGGTTACCACCCTACGGACACTTATGCTTCGCTGTACGGTGCTGAGTCTTTTGTTAAGGATGGCGAAATAGCGCCACGAGGTTCACAAGGTCGTACAGATAGCCAGTGGCGTTTAGACTTGACTGCTCGTTATAACATGATGATCGGTGATACGGATGTAACCTTCCGTGCAGATGTCTTCAATGTGTTTAACAATGACACTGCAACTGAGGTTAATGAAGTATCAGAACGTTTCGCAGGTTATGAAGCGGTTGATTATGGCTACGGTCTTATTGCCCGAGGCCAGGAAAATGAGCTTTACGGCTTGCCAACTAACTTCCAGACTCCACGCTATGTGCGTTTGAGTGCAGAAGTTAAGTTCTAAAGTAAAGCAATAGAACTGGAACGTTCAAGCCGGGAACTCTCTGATTCCCGGCTTTTTTGTCTGTCATTTATAATAGGGGAACACTGTGGAAGTTATGGCGTTTTTGTCGGATATTCAGGAGTCGATGAAAGCTCGACGGAGAACCGAAGCGGTTGAAAAA
>NZ_DFTS01000043.1:192256-195754 GCF_002383015.1 Idiomarina sp. UBA4206 | reverse complement strand
AGCGGTTGAAAAAATTCGGCATGCAATAGAAAAGAAATCTCCTCTTAAAACGCATTGGTTAATGTTAGCTAAAATGAGTTTAGGGTTGCGGGAAGTTACTTTAGCCACTGAGTGTGTCGATATCATGCGACAACAGACGCAAAGAACAGTAACCAGCGATATTCAGCGAGCGGGGATATATGCAGAAGCGGGATACCTTCAGAGGGCACTGGCAACAGCGGAACCGTTAACTCTCCAGCAACCTGATAACCCCTCAATAATGCACCTATGTGGCACTGCCCGGGCACAATTGGGAGACTTTTCGCTAGCAGACCGGTATCTGCGAAAGGTTGTCGGGTTAGCTCCCCATCTAGGAATTAGTTGGTTAACTTTAGCGTCTTTTACTGATTTCTCAGAAGATATTGAGCTGTTTCAAGAGTTGCTGGATGTTGCTGATAAATATTCGGAAGATGATCCTATTAACTGGATGCATTATCACTACGCTTTAGGAAAAGCGTTAACCGATAGAGATCGTTTAGAAGACGCGGTTAAGGCCTACGAAAAAGGGGCTAAATTAATGGCTCAACAGTCTAAGTATAAGGCTGCATTTGATAAACGGTTTGTTACCGACTTACAAACTTATTTTAGCAAGCAGGGAATGAAGGCGGTACCTGAGTCTCGGGTTAAATATAACCGGGCGATTGCAATTCTTGGTTTACCAAGAAGCGGAACCACGCTTTTGGGCCAGATATTAAGTAATCATAGTGCAGTAGTCGGTGCCGGAGAAACGGGGGCGTTTGGACAGGCTTGTGCTCATTTGTCGCCACAGGACACCATGAACTTCCCTGCTTTTATGGGGCGCCACGGTGACGCTCAGGCAGGGATAGACATGATAACCGAAACTTACCAGTCACTTACCGACGTTCGTTATCCGGGCTCAGGTTACGTTGTCGATAAAAGTCTTAACTTGAATCGGCTGTTTGGTATTTGGGCGAAAGCGGTGCCACAAGGCAAAGCAATTTATATAAGGCGCAAACCTGAGCATATAGCATGGTCTTGTTACAAAACCGCGTTTCGTGGAGGTGCTGACTGGAGCTGGTCTAAAGAGTCGATTCAAACGTACATAGAGAACGAAATAAGTCTCCTGACTCACTGGGAGAAATGTTTCCCTGATCGCATATTAACCATAAGTTATGAGGATCTTGTAACAAAAACGAACAACGTTATGAATAGAGTGTATGAGCATATTGGACTGGAACCTGAAAAGTCTTCATATTCGCCTAAAGGAAGTCGCAATCCCGTTTTGACGTCCAGCCTGGGTCAGGTTAGTGCAGATGTTAATGATGAAAGCATCAAACGTGCGAAAGCGGCAGAACCTATTTTTAATACTGTATTTTAAAGCCTTTACAATCCTGAAACACATGTTAAACACGTTGAAACTATTGTTAATTTTCTTAATAAAAGAGGTTCAATAATAATCTATTAGGCTATTTTTTAGGCGAACGATTCCTGGGGTTAAAGAAAAGAACTGAACTCCTATTGAAATGAAATCCCTGCGGCGTTAAAAGGTTGTAACCGAAAACACGATGCACCTTCCAAAAACGATAAGTGCGTCGTCGGTTTCATGTTGCTTTCGCCAATCAAGCAACTAAAAAATAATGTTCCAGGGAGTAATTTCAATGAACAATAGTACTTTTCGTAAAAGCTTAACGGCTGCAGCTATTGCAACCACATTAGGCTTTCCGGCACTAGTTGCTGCGCAAGAAGCAGGAGCTAACGATGTCGAGCGTATTCAGGTAACGGGTTCGCGTATTAAACGCACCGACACTGAAACAGCAAGTCCAATCACAGTTTTTGATTCAGAAGCAATCGAAAACTCAGGCTTCACCAGCATGGAAAAGTTCATCCATAACATTCCTTCCATGAATGGTGGTTACAACGGCTCAAACACAAACAATGGCTCTGTTGGTTATGCTTCAGCTAACTTACGTGGTCTGGGTTCAGCTCGTACGCTGATTTTGATCAACGGCCGTCGTTACGCTTCAGGTGATTTAAACTCAATCCCGATGGCTTACATTGAGCGTGTTGAAGTATTACGTGACGGCGCATCAACCATTTATGGTTCTGATGCTATCGCCGGTGTAATCAACTTTATCACCAAGAAAGATTTCGAAGGTGCGGAGTTCTCAGCTCAGTACGACTTAACCGGTGAAGGCGACGGCGAAACGACTAAAGTTTCAGGTGTTATCGGCGCTACCAGCGACAAAGGCAACGTAACTTTAGCGCTTGAGTACCAAAACCGTAACCCTATCTGGCAGGGCGACCGCGACTTTTCTCGTTACCCTCTGAGTGAGTCAGGTGGCGAAATCGTACGTGGTGGCTCTTCAACTATTCCTTACGGTAACTGGTCTGCAGCTGATGAAGACTCTCAGTATAACTCAGGCAACGCAGGTACAAGCTTTGTCGTAGACCCTAACACTGGCGAAATTCGTCCGTATGATGGTCAGCAAGACGCTTACAACTTTGCTCCTGCAAGCTACATGGTGACTCCGCAGGACATCTTCTCAATTAATGCGTCTGCAAACTACGAGTTAACTCGTGACCTTTCAGCATTTATGGAAGGTGGTTTCACTAACCGTCAATCTGACCAGCTAATGGCTGCAGAAGGTACTTTCTGGGGACCAACAGTTGCTGGCGATCATCCTGACAACCCAATTGGTGAAGACCTTTACATCTACCGTCGTCTTGCCGAAACTGGCGGACGTTCATTTACTCAGGATTTCTCTGACTACCGCATGGTATTCGGACTGGAAGGTTACCTGGATAACGGTTGGTCATGGGACATCTCATACAACTACGCACGCTATGTTGACAGCCGCGTAGAGTATGGTCGTTCAAACCCAGAGCGTATCGGTAACTTGCTAGACCCAGAACTGTGTGACGCAGATGAAGAGTGCCCAGGCCTATGGAACCCGTTCCAGGAAGGTACCTTCACACAAGAATTCCAGGACTACGCAACAATTCCTAACTCGCCAGTTGATCGTGCGACGACAAAACAGTTAATGGCTAACTTAACTGGTGACACTGGTTCATTTGGCTTACCTGCAGGTCCAATTTCATGGGCTGTCGGCGTTGAGAAACGTTGGGAAGAATATCAGAACCAGCCAGATGGCGGCGCAATCTTAGGTCAAATCTACAGTGTTGCTGCAGAGCCAACTGAAGGTTCTTACGACGTTCAGGAAGCTTACATGGAAATCAATGCTCCATTGTTAGCTGGTATGCCTGGCGTAGAGCGTCTTGACCTGTCAGCGGCAGTACGTCGTTCAGATTACGACTTCCTTGATGCACAAACTACCACTAAATTCGGTTTAGAATACGTACCAACTACAGGTACATTGGTTCGTGCAACCTTTGCTGAAGGCTTCCGCGCTCCAGGTATCGGTGACTTGTATTCACCACAAGTAGAATCAAACATCAGCTACACAGATCCATGTATCGACTACGGTACAGGTAGCCATC
>NZ_DFTS01000043.1:191237-192188 GCF_002383015.1 Idiomarina sp. UBA4206 | reverse complement strand
CAGAGCCAGACAGTTAAAGACAACTGTGCATCAGAAGGCCTGCCTGGCGACTTCAGCCTGGACAACAACCAGTCTTCAACATTGGTTGGTGGTAACCCGGATCTGAAACCTGAAACCTCTGAAAGCTTCACTTTAGGTGTTGTTTATCAGCCAGAGTTCATCGAGAACTTCAGCGTTGCAGTTGATTACTACGACATCGAAATTGAAGATGGTTTAGGTGCGCCAAGTACTTCCGCTATCATCTCTGAGTGTTACAACAGCGAAAACTTCTCAGCGAGTTCTTGTGACCTGATTTTAGGTCCGGAAGCTGTAGGTCGTCCTGGTTACTCAGGCTCTGAGTTCCGTGACTCTCAAGGTTACATGGCTGGTATTCTTGCCGGTACTGCAAACATCTCAACGTTCACAACTTCAGGTTTTGACTTCGATGTGAAATGGGCAGCTGACCTGGGTGACGGCATGTTCAACCTGCGTGTTGACGGTACTGTACTCGATGAGTACAAATACCTGGCGCAAGAAGGTGCGGAAACTCTTGAGTTGGCTGGAAAATTCGGCGCAGACACCAACTTCGGTGGTCGTGTAGCGGCATTCCCAGAGTTGCGTACAAACCTGACTATGGGTTACCAAATTGGTGACTTCGACTGGAGCTGGATCACTCGCTACCAGGATGGCGTAACTGACATCAACTACGATGTGGATGATCTGTCAAGCGAAGTAGGAAGCTACGTATATCATGACGTACAGATGAACTACTTCTTCAGCGAAACAACCACCTTTACTCTTGGTGCGCGTAACGTGTTTGATAAGCAGCCTCCATACGTTACTAACAATAACGATATGAATACTTTGAACTCTTCTTATGACACTGCTGGTCAATACTGGTATGGTCGTATCAGCATGAAGTTCTAAGGCCTGACAACGTTAGTTGTTTAAAAACCCAGCTTCGGCTGGGTT
>NZ_DFTS01000043.1:184552-191180 GCF_002383015.1 Idiomarina sp. UBA4206 | reverse complement strand
AGCTTCGGCTGGGTTTTTTTATGGCAGAATAAGAGAGTGTTATTATGATTCGGCTAAGACAAAACTAACAATAAGGGAAGGAAATGACGCAAAGTAATCCGTGGAGTTATTTTTGGCAAAAGGGTGCCAAGGCGAGTTTTTTAGATGACAGCTCACGTTTACCCGCTTACCAAATGCGAAAGTTTTGGTTTGAACGCATGGATGAAAACGACGTGAAACAGCCTATGGTGGACATCGGTACCGGTAATGGCATTGTTGTTCAATGGTTAAACGAGTATGCAAAAGAAAAAAGCAAGAAACTTGATGTGCAGGGCATCGACTCTGCTCAGCTGAACCCACCTGATACTGATCTAAAACTTCAGGGTGATACGCCTTACGAGAGTTTCCAGCTACCTTCAAATAAAAAAGTGGGCACCTTTGTTTCTCACTACGGGCTGGAATACGGCGATATGGCGGAGGGTTTGAAGAACCTTAATGCTCAGCTAAAACGTGGAGGCATGTTAATTGCGCTGGTTCACTCAAAAGAGTCTGTTATTTATAAGAAGAGTGAAGCAATTTATGACTTAATGCCTTCCGTGATTAAGCAACTTAAAAAATCAGTGGTGCCGCTTCAAGAGTCGTTACTGAAGCACGGCCCTAAAAACTTACCGCGTTCTGCTTTGCAGGCACAACAAATACTCAATCAGTTTGTTCGCAAGCATGAGCGCAATCCATCATTTCATGCCATGAATTTTGTGCCGGCGACTAAGCACCTGTTAAATGCGGCAGCAGAAGGTAAAGATGCAGAGTCGCGCCAGGTTCTTAACGGTTACATGGATTCATTAAATGCACACAAAGCACGAACCAAAACTCTACTGAAAGCAACTGAACAGTTAGGTGATATGGACGAAACTCAAAAGCAGTTTGAGGCTGCAGGCTTTAAAAAGGTTACAGTGCAGCAGGTACAGTTTCCTGAGAGTGGTGTGTTTGGGAATTGTGTCATTGCTTTTAAGTGAATCTCTTTGTTTATAGTGCAGGCCACTTTTTGTGGCCTTGTTAACACTCTTTGCAACAAAGCCAACAAAATTAGAACGAAAAGTTTACAAGCCATTAACTTCCTGTTAAATTTTAAGCAGCTTCTATTAAAGAAGCGGCATAATAAAAACGTTCCAGGGAGTTTTTACTCATGAAAAATATGACATTTCGAAAAAGCTTAACGGCTGCAGCAGTTGCTGCGTCTTTAGGCTTTCCTGCATTAGCAGTTGCACAAGACAATCAAAATGACACTGATACGGCTGCAGAAGAAGTAGAGCGTATTCAGGTTACAGGTTCTCGTATTAAACGTACGGACTTAGAAACTGCATCTCCTGTAGAGATGGTTTCTTCTGAAGAAGTTAAAGCATCTGGTTTTACCCGTGTGGAAGACCTGATGGCAACTCTACCGCAGCTAGAAACAGCGACACAGAACTCGTTTGTTGCTAACGGTGCAGCGGGTGTTGCAAACCTTGACTTACGTGGTTTGGGTGCTAACCGTACTTTGGTACTGGTAAACGGTCGTCGTTTACAGCCAGGTGGTGTTTATTCACAGGCTGCTGACGTTAACCAAATCCCAACCGCTCTTATCGAGCGTGTTGAAGTATTAACCGGTGGTGGTTCTTCTACTTACGGTTCTGATGCTGTTGCCGGTGTTGTTAACTTCGTAATGAAGAAAGACATCGAAGGTTTTGAAGTAACTTTAGGTACTTCAGGCTATCAGCACGATAACAGCAATAGCTACATGCAAGGCTTGATGGATGAAGCTGGTTACGATTATCCAGAAGGCGGTTCAGGCATTGACGGTAAAACTTACACCGTAGATGTTACTGGCGGCAGCATGTTCGCTGGTGGTAAAGGTAGTGCAAGTTTTTATGCAACTTTCCGTACTAACGAAGAATTGTTGCAGGCTGAGCGTGACTACTCTTCTTGTGCTCTAAACGGCGCAGGCACTAGCTGTGGTGGTTCTGCAACCGCTCCAGTTCCTAACTTCTTTATTTCACCAATTGAAGGTGGTTCACCAAACTTCGATGAAGAAGTATTCTGGTCATTGACAGAAGATGGCAGCTTTGCACCATTTACTGACAACGTATATAACTATGCGCCAATCAACCACTTCATGCGTCCTAATGACCGTTACACTTTCGGTTCATTCGTAAACTATGAAGCAAATGATCACTTCCGTCCTTATTTAGAAACCAGCTATATGCATGACCGCACTGCTGGTCAAATCGCACAGTCTGGTGTTTTCTTCCAGAACTTCGCGTTTGACGTAGACAGCGACGTATTCAGCGATACTCAGCGTCAGCAGTTCCGCGACCAGTTCGGCGCAGATACTGACCAGATTATGGCTTATATTGGTAAGCGTAACGTTGAAGGCGGTCCTCGTATTAATAACCTTGAGCACAACTCTTACCGTATCGTTACTGGTGCTACCGGTGAGCTGAGTGCTATGTGGGAATACGATGTATCCTTCCAGTATGGCTCAACTCAGTCATCATCGGTTTACATTAACGACTTCTACGTTCCTCGTATGCCTCAAGTACTGGGTGCAGCAGGCGCAGATGAGTGTGGTGAAGACTGTATTCCTTATGAAGTATTCAAGTACCAAGGTGTAACGGCAGAAGCAGCTGACGCCTTAGGTGGTACAGCTATCCTGACCGGTTTAACTACACAGCGCATTATTAACGCGTTTGTAACTGGTGAAACTGGTTTCAGCATGCCTTCATCTAACTACAATGTTGCGGCGGTATTTGGTGTTGAAAACCGTGAAGTTGACTTCGAACGTGTTGCTGATGAAGTTTATCAACTGGGTGCTCTTTCAGGCCAGGGTGGTCCAACTGACAGCTTAATTGGTGGTTACAACGTTTCTGAAGTATTCACAGAAATTAACGTACCACTAGTTGAAGACGCTAGCTGGGCAAACAACCTACAGGTTGACTTAGGCTACCGCTACTCTGACTACAGTTCATCTGGTGGTGAGCCAGCGTACAAACTTGGCTTAGACTGGCAGGTTAACGACGACTACAAAATTCGTGGTACATACAACCGTGCAGTTCGTGCGCCAAACGTTGCAGAACTTTTCGCAACTCAGGGCATAGGTTTGTGGGCAGGTGTTGATCCATGTGCCGGTGGTGATCCTCAGTATACTCAGGAACAATGTGCTAATACTGGTGTAAGCGCTGGTCAGTACGGTAACGTATCTGCTAACCCTGCGGGTCAATACAACGCAATCTTTGGTGGTAACCCAGACTTGGATCCAGAGCTTGCGGATACTATGACTTTCGGTATCGTGGGTAACCCAACTGATAACTTCAACTTCTCAATCGACTACTGGAACATTGAGATGGAAGACCGCATTGGTACAATTTCAGCAGAGCTTATCATCCGCCAGTGTGCGGAAACTGGTGAAGCACAGTGGTGTGACGCGATTACTCGTAGCCCATCAGGTGACTTATGGCGTGGTACAGACGGCTTCGTTACTGCAACCAGCGTTAACTTGGCTGAATCTACCAACACTGGTATCGATACCAACATTAACTACAACACCGAAATTGGTGGTGGTCAGTTAGCTGTTAGCTTGACTGGTACGTACTACATGACTAAAGAAACCACAACGGTTCCTGGTCTTGCTGGTACTACAATTGACTGTGCTGGCGTAATCAGCTCAGACTGTTTCCCACAAGCTGAATGGCGCCATTCAATGAACTTCACATACAGTACTGGTGACTGGTGGAGTGTAGGTGCTAAATGGCGTTACCTTGGTTCAGTTGACTATGATGGAGAAACTGACGAGCTAATCGGCGACGGTTTAGGTTCTACTAGCTACATCGATCTGAACGCAAACTTCGACGTTACAGAAAACGTTTCTGTACTGTTGGGTATGAACAACGCGTTAGATAAAGAACCTACCATTGTTGGTGACGTTAACAGCCTGAACGGTAACACTATTGCCGGTTACCACGATGCGCTAGGACGTTATGTATTCGGTAGCGTAACTTTCCGCTTCTAGGAAACTATCGCTTAGGCGAATACAGTTCTTAAAAATAAAGGCGACCCTCGGGTCGCCTTTTTACCTTCTGTTTCTCTTGAGTTTATCTACTCACACAAGGAGAAAGTTGTGTTATTGTAAAAACATTGTCAAAAAGTTGTATGTTATTACTATGTCTCAACTCGCCCAACAGTTCCAAAAAGCCGTTAATGCTTTACAGCAAAATGATTTTATTCAAGCTGAAAAAATTGCCAGTCAGTTAAATCAGCAGGCTCCTAACCACCCGGATATCCTGCATTTATTGGCTCTTGCAACTAAGCAAAGAGAGCCTGATAAAGCCGCTGATTATTTTGCGCGGAGCTTAAAAGCCAACCCGAAACAACCCAGTGTTTTGTCGAACTATGCAAACTTTTTACAGGGCAGCCAGCAGTTAATGGCGGCAAAGCAGAACTATACTAAAGCTTTGCAAATAAACCCGAAACTGCCTGACGCCTGGTACAACTTGGCATCGCTCCACTATCAGTCGAGAGATTACCTAGCGGCTATAGAAGCGGCGACTAAAGCGCTACAACAAAAGCCGGATTTTAAAAATGCGGTAATTCTTAAGGCGCGTTCTGAGCTCGACTATAAGTTGTTTGATAAGGCAGAAGAGACACTTGCAAAAGCCCTCCAGCAATGGCCTCAGGAACCGTCGTTATTGTTTAATCTAGCTTTGGTCTATCGTTACACCGAGCGTACGAAGTCAGCTCGCGAAATTTTAGAACAACTGGGTGGAAAATTTGACGAAGCGCAACGGCAGTTTCAACTGGGTTGTCTTGCTTATGATGACAACGACTTTGAACAGGCGGAACAACTGCTACTGAAAACCATAGGGCTTAAAAACGACTTTGTTCCGGCGCACGAGGCTATTAATAAGCTTTACTGGGAGCACGACCATCAAGATAAGTTTCTAGCCTCCTTCCGGGAGTCGTTAAAAACTCAGCCCGATTCGTTGCCATTAGCTTATGCGTACCTGGCTCATTTACTTCGTTCCCAACAATACGAGCAAGCAGATTCAGAAATAGAAGTGTTCCTTGAACGCTTCGGGGGTGTGCACAGTTTGCTGCATATGAAGGGTACTCAGTGCTTGCGTAAAGGTGATGTTGAAGAAGCGTCGACTCTGTTTGATAAAGTGTTGGAGCAGCAACCCAGGCATCCACGCTACTTAATAGATAAGGCCAATGTTTTGCTTAGGCAGAAGGCATACGATAAGGCTTTTCAATTGTTAGATCGTGCCCACGAGAATCAGCCGCTTAACCAGGAGATACATGCCTATAAAGGCTTGTGTATGAAGCTGAGCGGTCAAGAGCAAGAGGAAAAGTACCTTAATAATTACGATGACTATGTGAAAGTGGGTTACTTACCTGCGCCCGATGGTTATGATTCTTTAGAAGAATTCTGGCCCATTTTAGTTAAGCGGGTTCAGGCGCTTCATAGAACCCAGCACCAGCCGTTAGATCAGTCTGTATGCAAAGGCACGCAAACGGTGGGTTCATTGCTCTCAATGGAAGACCCGATTATTCAGGCTTATAAACAGAGCTTAGAGAAGTTTATTAACGATTACCTGGCACAACTTCCGGATGATAATAAGCATCCGGTCACTTCCCGATATAACAGCGGGTACCATTTTAGTGGAAGCTGGTCAGTTAAGTTGTTTAAACAAGGCTTTCATACCAACCATGTTCATCCCGAGGGTTGGCTTTCAATGTGCACATATTTGAGCATTCCTGAGCAAGTAAAAGAAGACGACCCTGAACATAAAGGCTGGATCAAATTTGGGCAGACATCGCTCAACTTAGGTGAGCTAGACACTATCGATAAGAGCGTTTGTCCCAAGCCTGGTATGTGTGTGATTTTCCCCAGTTATTGCTGGCATGGCACGGTACCCTTTGATACCGACGAAGAGCGGATCACCATCCCCTGTGATATTTTTCCGTCTTAAACGAATGAAATTTATACAACTTAATTGTTTTTGTTTCTTTTTTTAGGCGAGGCGTTCTAGTGTTGTTACAACAACTGATTAATAGCTATGAGCTTTGTCAATAATATCAATGACTTCATTTATGAGGGTAGCCAGCTATAACCTTTTAGGGTTAGCTCCTATAGCTTTATAAGTTCCGTCAAATTTACAGCTGAATTTAACTTTTTCTGTTAACAATATGTTGCCATTGTTTTCATTTTGTGGTCTTCTTTACATTCCGCTTTAATAAAAAATTTACTTGCAGCGGCTTTATAAAACTATACAACTAGATAATAAGAAAACTCAGGGAGACTAAACATGACAGAACAGTCATTGTTGGCACGCTCCATCAAAACTATTTTGATGGCAGGTGTAGGTTCGGCATTTTTAGCCGGGCCAGCTTTAGCTCAAGATCAAGAGAATGTTGAGCGTGAAGCTATGCAAGTTGCTGAAGAGCAAAATGCTCAGGAAGAACAACCAGAACGCATCCAGGTTACGGGATCACGTATCCGTAGCGACGCGTTCGCTAATGAAACTCCTATCGATATTATTTCTGCTGACGAAGCGACCGAGCAAGGCTTGGCCACTTTAGGTGACTTGTTGCGTACTAGTACAATTGCGGCTAC
>NZ_DFTS01000043.1:173102-184488 GCF_002383015.1 Idiomarina sp. UBA4206 | reverse complement strand
AAATTGCGGCGGGTTCAAGTCAGATTACTTCTGCTTTATCTGTTGGTTATGTAACCTCCGGTGGTGCTGGCGCAGAAACTATTTCAATGCGTGGCTTAGGTGCTAATCGTACGTTGGTTCTTCTAAACGGTCGCCGTGCAGGACCTGCCGGTACTCGTGGACAAGTTTCAGCGTTTGATATGAACGCGTTGCCAATTTCGGCAATTGAGCGTGTTGAAGTTCTTAAAGATGGTGCATCATCACTTTACGGTTCTGATGCTGTTGCGGGTGTTATCAACATCATCACTAAGAAAGGTGATGATAAGTCAGTTACGGTTGATCTTAGCCAACCATTTGAATCAGGTGGCGAACGTCAACGTATCAATGCGTCAATTGGCGAAAGCTTTGATAAAGGTTCTTTCCGCGTTGTTTTAGACTATAACGTTCAACAAGAACTAAAACGTGGTGATCGTGATTTCTACCGCTGTTCTGAACGTTACTTATTTAACCCTGATGGTGAGCGCGCTGATCCAATTGATCCTCGCACTGGAAATTATCACTGTAATGATACCCCTTATGGTTTGTGGCTATATCCGGCAGGAGCCTCTAATATTCCTGGTGGCGCTTATGCACAGTATGATTATTCAGGTTTCTTAGGTGAAAATGGTTATGAAAGCATCAACGATACTTGGTCTGGTGCGGGTGATCTTCGAGGACCGAATGATTTTTACTTCGTTGGATACGATAAAGAAACTGATGGTTTGTGGGATAAGCAACATCCTTTCACAGATAAAGAAAGCATGGTTCCTGAAACTAAAACAGCTTCGGTTTTCTTACAAGGGGATTATAGTTTAAGCGATACTTTGACTGCATACGGTGAACTTCTTCATAGCTCTCGTGAGACAGAAACTCAAGGTTATCGTCAATTCTGGACGGCCGATGTAGGTGTTCTTCCTGCCGCTAACATTGGTTGGGAAGGTGATGCGTTTATTTTCCCTGTCCACTTGACAGATCATTATGGCTCTGATGTTGAAGTTGATTACACACGTTTTGTAGCTGGCCTTGAAGGCAGTATTGGCTTCTGGGATTGGGACGTCTCTTACCAGAACAGCTATAACAGCGGTAAGTACGGCAATAAAGTTATCTTCCGTGACTCAATGGTAATGGCGCAAGTAAACGCTGCTAACGGAGTCTCCTGTAACGGCGAAGTGACTGCAATTTCAGGTAAAGAGTGTGTTGATGTTCCTTGGGGAGACGCACAGCTTGCTTATGGCAACCCTACGGATGAAGTTCGTAACTTCTTATTCGGTTATGAGCAAGGTGAGACGGTCTACAAGCAACAGACATTAGAAGGTTACATTACTGGTGACCTGTTTACTTTACCAGCAGGCCCTGTTGGGGCTGCATTTGGTGCCTCTTACCAGTATGATGAAATTGATGATCAGCCAGGTGTACATAGTGCAAATGGAAACTCTTGGGGCCTAAGTAGTGCAAGTCGTACAGCTGGTGACCAGAATTCACGCGCAATCTTTGGTGAAGTTCGGGTGCCTGTAGTTGCGGATGTTGCTTTTGCTCAGCGTGTTGATGTAACTGGTTCTGCTCGTTGGACTGATGTTTCTACGTACGGTAGCGATACAACCTTTAAGTTAGGCTTAAACTGGGAAATTAATGATGACTGGCGTTTACGTGCATCGCGCGGCACATCATTCCGTTCTCCAGCGCTATTCGAACTGTATTTAGCAGAGCAGTCTGGCTTCGGTGGTCAGATGGGTATTGATCCATGCTACAACTATGGAGCTCGCTATGATGAAGGTAACGTTTCAGAGCAGGTCTATCAGAACTGTCAGTCTGATGGAATCCCGCTTGATTACGATGGAACTGGAACGAGTTCTGCAACTATCATAACTTCAGGTGGCGAAGGTAATCTGGAAGCAGAGACCTCAGTTGCTGAAGGTCTTGGTTTAGTTTGGACTAGTCCTGAAGACACTTTTGCTGCGTCTGTCGATTATTACGACGTTCAAATTGACGGACAGATCGCATCTTTAAGTGGCGCGCAGATTGTGAGCAACTGCTATACTTCGGAAGACTTCCCGAACGACCCACTTTGTAACTTGTTCAGCCGTAATGATGGTACTAACGGTGACTACGGTATCGATGTGGTGAACAGCGGTTACGTTAACGTTGCTAGTCAAAGAACTCGAGGTGTTGACCTTAAATTGACTTACCAAGATCAGTTCGATTTTGGTAATATCCGAGTGAACTTGGAGCATACAAACCAAATTGAGCGTAGCTATCAATTATTTCCTGATAGCGAGCCGCTTCAATACATCGGTGAAATCGGTGATCCCAAGCACGTTGGTTTGTTAACAACAACCTTCTCTCGTGACGATTGGAGCTTGACTTGGACTGCACGTTATGTCGATAAAACTAACGATTATGAGTATTTCGATGATACCAACGAAACAACTTATCGTGGTGAAGATGTAACTTTCGTAGCTGAAACTCCAACGACTTTCTATCATACGTTATCAGGAAACATGACGTTTGCTGACTCGTTCGATGTGACTGTTGGTGTAGCAAACGTGTTCGATAAAGAGCCACCAATTGTTTCTCCGGCATATGTACGTGCTGTTGGTAATGCAACTTTATATTCGCAATACGACAACTTAGGTCGTCGCTTATTCGCGAGCATTACTTACAACTTCTAAGTCTTAACACTCGAACCTGGAACGTAGAGTGTTAAAAAGAGAAGCATCAAAGCCCTTCACGTGTGAGGGGCTTTTTTCTTTGGGTTTAGCTTTAAGAGTTTAGCTATGAAAAAAATACTATGCTTATTGCTTTGTCTAGCTCCCCTTCAGGCTATTTCAGGGACTCCTGAAAAAAGTGTTCTGGAGGACTATGCAAAGCATGCTCAATTTATGAATATCAAAATATCTCCACAGGGTAACTATTTAGCCGCAACATCTCGTACCCCGGAAGGTAATATTAACTTAACCGTATTAGACATTAATAATCAGGAAGTTTTGTCTGTTACTCAGGGGCGCGGAAAAGAGTCGGTTAGCGACTTTAACTGGGTCAGCGACGAACGTTTAGTGATGTCTATGGCACGAGAAGTCGGCTCTTACGAAACTCCTTTTGCCACGGGTGAAATTTTCGCTATGAATGCGGATGGCGGTAATCAAAAAATCTTGACAGGCTGGCGCTCCGATGGACTTAAGCAATTCGCACAGATTATTGATTTATTGCCTGAAGAATCCGACCAGGTGATGATTTACTCAACTTCAAATAATGCGAGCGAGCCTTATGTTGATATCTATCGCTTAAAGGTTGACAGCGGACGGGTAAAATCAGAAGGCCGGATACCGGTTCGCCGGTACAAAGGCACAAATGTTCGTGTTTATCTGGATGACAATGGTATCACCCGCCTTGCTACAGGCGAAGAGCCACATAACACCAACGAAAAAGTCATTATGACTCGTCCAGGCGCAAATAAAGAATGGAAGGAAGTTGCTCGTTTTGGCCAAAAAGAGGGTAATTTTCTCCCAATTGATATTTTGCCTGACGGTAAAACAGCTGTGGGTTTAAGTGATGTTGTGACGGATACGAATGCTCTTACAACAATGAATCTGGCGACAGGTGAAATTAGCGTAATGGCTGAACACCCCGAAACCGATCTTTCGCCAATAATGAGCATTCGCAATGGTCGCGCAAATGAGGTTATTGGAGCAGCTTATGAATACGATAATATAGACACTGTCTTTTTTACCGATATCGAGGATGAATACTTCGCGAAAGTTGTACAGAGTCTGACAAACGCATTTCCTAATGCGAGTGTGAATATAAACTCGGCAACTTTAGATAACTCTAAAATTGTTTTGTCTGTTTCATCAGCTAACCATCCGAGAGAGTTTTACTTATTTGATGCAGAAAAGCGGGCGTTGTCTTTGATCATTAAGTCAAAGCCATGGCTTGATAAAGAAGAGATACCGCAGACTGAGATCATCAGTTATAAAGCTCGCGACGGACTGACAATAAAAGCATTACTGACTCTGCCAAAGGGCCAAAAGGCAGAAGATTTACCTTTGATTTTGCTTCCTCATGGCGGCCCTCATGGACCTAGGGATTCTCTGACAGCACTTAATCCTGATGCTAAAGTACTTGCTGAGCATGGTTACGCGGTACTACAGCCAAACTTCCGAGGCTCAGGTGGTTATGGGCGTGAATTTCTCCAGTCGGGCTATAAAAACTGGGGGACGACCATGATTAACGACATGACAGACGGTGTCATGCACGTTGTAGAAGAGGGCATTGTCGATAAGGATCGGATGTGTGTGTACGGTGCTTCTTACGGTGGTTATGCTGCTTTGATGACCGTGATACGCGAACCCGATTTATACAAGTGCACTATTGGTTTTGTTGGCGTTTATGATCTGAATATGATGTTTAAAGAAGGTGACATACCTGAGACAGAATCTGGCCTAAACTACCTGGACATGGCTTTACCTAATACGGAAGAAGAGCGTAACGCTCAGTCTCCGGTTCATTTGGTTAATAAGTTAAAAGTACCTGTATTTATCATTCAGGGCGGTAAAGATGTTCGTGTTCCACCAAAGCAGGCGTACGCATTACGTGATGCTTTGGAAGAGCGTGATCACCCGTATGAGTGGATGTTTAAAGACAGCGAAGGGCATGGCTTTTATAAGCCGGAAAACAACATCGAGCGTTGGACTCGGATGTTGACCTTCCTTGATAAGCACATTGGCGAATAGTCACTGTAATAGCCAGAGCGGTATAGAGTGCCGCTCTGGATTATATCTAAACCTTAGCTAAAACTGGCCGATAACAAAGCATGAACTGAATTAACTAAGGTGAGTGTTATGGTTTATCGGCTTCTCGCTAGTATTGCGCTTAGCACGCTGTTTTTATTTTTTCCGAGCAGTGCTCAGGCCCATGTCTCAAACCCACACGAGACTATTGCAGATGATTTAGCGGCCCAGTTAGCGGACCAACTGGACGCCGACATTAAAGCCTACCCAATGTCTCAACTTGGTATTACTCGTTTGGTTTTAGCCGAAACACTCGAACAACCTGATCATGGCGACTCTCTCTATCAGTTAAGTCATCAGTTGAGCGAGGGGCTATATGCACATCTTGAAGAGCGCGACATACTGTTAGTTGAGTTCAGAGCACAAGACTATCTCAGCATAAGTGAAAGTGGGGCTCTGGCATTAAGTAGAGACGCCGAGGCACTAAATCAGAACCCGAGCTTAGACTGGATGCTGGTGGGAACACTCTCACGTAAAGACAGTGGTGCTATGGTTAACCTGCGTGTTATTGACCGCAGAAATCAGCAGGTTCTGGCGTCTGCCAACCGGTACGTGCCTAAGCATTTATATTGGCCTAACAAACAGTCTGAAATGGTCAGCGGCCGTTTGCAGCGCAACTAAGAGGTTTTGATAATGAAAGTATTTATAACGACATTACTCACCCTTGCTTTATCAACAGCCTGCACTGTTTTACCGGCTAAGCAGACAGTTGCGCATGATAATGCCGAAGAAAAGAACTCTGATGTTTATCAGCAGCCGGGCAGTGCCAGGTTTACCGCAGAGCTTGCGCAGCAATTAGTAGACAATGCGAGTGTTAAACTGGAAAAAGCACAGGTTGGTGTCACGCACTTAGTTGGCGTTACGAGTCAGTACGATGAAAGCTCAGCATTAAGTCAGGTATTGTCAGAACAGCTGATGCTGGAACTGCACCGCCGTAACTGGAATGTTATGGATTTTAAAACAACGGACTTTATACGAGTTACCAGTAACGGTGACTTTGCGCTAAGTCGGGATTATCTGGAACTGGACGAGATCATGCCAATTTCTCATGTTGTGGTGGGGACTTTATCCAGACATCGTGACGGCATAATGGTTAACACGCGTTTAGTCGACATTAACTCTAAAAAAGTTGCTAGCGTTGCCCAGGTGTTTTTACCTGAATCTGCTGTACGACAGTTAGATGAAAATGATGGTCAGCCGTTACTTAGAAAAGCGCCATAGAAGTCATTGGGCCTGTCGGTTATCCGCCAGGCCCATTCTGTTAAATTATCGCAGCTCAGGTTTTAGCTGAGATAAATATTCGCGGATACGCTCAGCGTTTTTACCAACATCACTGCGTCCAACACGAGACTTACTGCGAATATCTAACTCACTGCCGTCTGCTGTAGCACGAATCCGGATAACAACGTCATCCTTAAAGCCAAACCAGGTGGTAGTGGCAGTGGCCTCAATACGCCCTTCGGTTTCTGAGCTGTCGACTAACTCCCATCCCATTTTATCAACGGCTAATAAAGCGGCTGAAAAAAGTTCATCCGGGGACTCCAGCGACTCATAAGTTGTGAGTTCAGGGTAAGCTTTGCGTTGTTGTTTTGCGGTATCTTCGCCAGCGTATTCAACCGGGTTAGATGCGTCAGCACGCAATGGCGCAATAGCGACAAACTCCGGTGGGTTTTGTGTATCGGTTGTAATGTCGTGAATTGCGGGAACGTTCTGAGCTTTTAAGTACTGGCTGAAAGGCATATAGAACGCAAAGCCGCCGGCAATAATTGCCAGACCGCTAAGCCCTGCCACAAGCCCCTGTGGGCGTCTAATTAAGTACCAAATAATATTAAGAACAAAGGTTGCTGCACCAATATAGGCCGCCCAGCGGAGCATTAAAAAAGCCGTTCCAAGCTCGGCAGTGTCGCTTTTATATAAAGGCCCCGATATGGCAAGGAGCACCACAGACAGTAACCCGAAAACAATAAACAAACCGTGTAACGCTTTCATAGAGCAATCCCCTTAATAATGTTGACTGATATTACGTCACTATACCGGTTTTGGGTCAACGAGAATTTAACAGTTTTTAAACGTCAGCGATTATCTATACTGTTTAATATCCAGTTGTAGTCAACAAAGCGAATATTTAAGCTTTGTTGTTTCACTTTTTCCTTTTGTGCGGGGTCATCAGAAAGCGCACTGATGTATTCTAAAAGATAGTCCTGAAGACCGTTGAAGTCGTCTCGATACCAGTCAAAAATTTTAGACAAATAAATGCCTTTGTCATCAATACCATTTTTGTCACGATCATTTAAAAAGGTGAGCATTTGGTCGTCTAACTGGGTATTCAGGTTTTCAGCTGTAAAGGCTTCAGCACGAAGTTTGGGGCAACTGATAGCGGCGCAAACTAAGGCGGCATGTATTCGTGGTTCGTCAAAGTCGACTCGAATTTTTTCATGTTCAACCCAGTCCAGCGTGCGTTTTTCTCCTAGTAGCGTGAAAAAAGATTTTTCCCACGGTGTAGAGAATAATCCACCCAGGTCCCGAATGGACTCAGCTTCACCTGAACGAAACGCGTCAATACTGTCGATGATAAGTTTTAGAGTAAAGCCGTTGTATGCGTTGATTAAAAACGCAAGCTGCTGTTGGCTAGTCCAGCTTTGATACAGCGGCTTTCCTACGGCTGAGAGTGCATCCAGATAGGCGTTAAGCGGATCACTGTCTTGAGCTAATTGGTTGTAGTTAACCGCAGACTTTAAGTCGTTGTCGTAGACTACGACATGCTTGTCTAACACTTGAGTAAAGTTTTCATGCGAGTGGTCAAATGACTGCGCGAACGCAGCCATTTGAAACACAGCACCTGTAATAAATACGAGTATTCGCATTGGCGGCTACCTTAAAGACTGAGTTTGGTATCGTAGTCGCGCAGTATAAACAACGCAACACAGGCTGCCAGCATAGGCCATGCTGCAAAAAACAGAAGATTATTAAAGGCGTCTAAGTATTGTGGGAAAGAGGAAAAAGTCGATACCGCGTGTAAGATTAGAATGAGTCCGTAGGTAACTTTTTTCCATAGCCCGGCTAAAAATGCCAAACATAATACAATTTGAAGGCCACCCAGAATTGCAGCTAAAGTGGCTGATAATCCACTGATACCATAAAAACCTTCGAATACTGCGGCGGTATGTCCCGGGTTTACAAATTTATCTAACGCCCAGACAAACATTACAATGAAAATACCAACCCGCAGGGCAAGCAGCGCCCACGGGAGTTTTTGTTCGAGTGATTGGCTCATAGTTGCTTCCGTTGTTGGTTTTTGCACTCCACCTGGTAATAACAACAGGCTACGCAAACTTCTTAAAAGGTTCATCAATAGGCGTCTGTGCAATATGGTTGGTAAAGTTACTCATGGTTTTCTGAGCAATACCTAAGATCACTTCCAATGCCTGACGCTGTCCGTAACCGGCTTCATAAAAAGACTCAAGCTCACTTTCACTGGCGTTTCCCCGTTTCTTAAGCATTACCAGGGTAAACTGGCGTAACGCCTCTAGCTTATCGTCGTCTAAAGCCTTACCCGCTTTGATATTTTCTGTTATTGAATCATCGGCGCCCATGTTCTTGGCAATAGCGGTATGGGCAGGAACGCAGTAGTGGCATTCATTGAATACATTAATGGTTTGCCAGACAACGGTTAACTCGTTTTCGTCAAAGCTACTATTCACAAAAAGCTCGTGTACTTGCTGGTAGGCTTCGAGAATACCGGGCGCTTCAGCCATAACGGCATGCAAGTTTGGAATCATACCGAAAGCTTTCTCTGAGCCTTCTAGCAGCTTTTTACTTTCCTCCGGCGCTGACTCTTTGTCGTGTCGTTTGAAGTCACTCATACTTTACTCCTGACGTTTTGAGTTTTATTGAATAGGTGAGTATCAATATAGAATAAAAGCTCAAAAATAAAAGAAGGCAGATGTCAGCTTGAGTGTTTTAGTCATATAGACAGGTGTTTCTGTTGTGCCTTAAAAACGAGTCAGCTAAGGGTGATAGTTTTGACGATAATCCGCAGGAGAGAGACCTGCATACTTTTTGAAGAAACGGCTAAAAGCAGTTGCCGACTGATAACCAAGCTGCTCCGCAATTAAGTCCAGCGGTAGCTGCGAGCCATTGAGTAACATTCGCGCTCGTTGTAGTCGAAGTTGGTCGACGAGTTTTTTGGGCGTCAGGCCAGTTTTCTTAATGCATCGCTCTGCAAATGCACTGACCGACAAATAGGCGAGTTCTGCCAAGTGTTCTTCTGACCAGTCTGCTCCGGGTTCGTCAATTATGGCAATAACCACCGAGCGCAACTGGCGATCATTGAGCGCCGCTAAAGGTCCATTGAGAGACTCGCCTTGATCAATAACTTGCCGCAGCAGGTTAAGAGCAAGAACGTCACTGAGTCGACTAATTACGGTATGGTATCCGGGGGCTTGTTGAGTTGTCTCAAATCTGATCATCTCGATAATATGTGACAACTGCTGGTACTGGTCTGCTTGCTTCAGAATGAGCCAGGGCGGCAATAGTTGAAATAACGTGTCATTTGCTCCCGGAGCCGATTTTACATCGTAGCAGACAACACCATATTGTTGATGGTCGGGCTGACAATACTGGGGAATATCTGATTCATTGATATCGGATGGGATCTGAGTCTCACTCAAAAAGTGTGAAACCCCTTTATTCACGAAAATGATATCGGATGCACTGAGCTTTACAGGGGCGACGGAAGAATCAGGAAAGCCAAACCAGCAATCTCCTTTTGTGACAACATGAAACGCAACTTTCTCCGGCCGTTTGACCATTAGAGTCCAGTCTCCACAAAGGCCTGACTCAAAGTGGAGTTCGGTACCCTGTGCTACTTGCTCTAGCAGTTCATTTAGGGCTTCCGTTGTTTGAGTTGTGTGTTCTGTTGTTTTTGTCATTCCGTTATCAATTCAATTAGTTAATACTGGCTATTATGCTTGATGTCAGTTGGGAGTAAAGATTTAGCAGCTTTGCTTTTACTTCCGGTGACTTAATTGAGAGAAAAACGATCTTATTGTTAATGAAAGGCGTAATCGACTGGCGCGGCTAATAAAAGTTTTTAGTGCTACTTGGCAAATACAGAGTGTTAATAAGGAAAACAAGAATGAAAAAGTGGTTGTGGCTCGGTTTATTACCTTTAACGGCGGTTGCACAAGAAAAGCCCATGGAAGTGATAGAGGTGATTGGTCGCGATGACTCAGGGGTGGTATTACCCTCTGAAGAGTCAACCGAAGGCTTATTTGGCTTAGCTGAAAGCTTGCAGGATATTCCGCGCGCCGCCACCGCAATTAGTGGCTCCTTAATGGAAGAAGCCGCAATTAACGACTTGCATGACATTGCTCGTTTTGCGCCAAATAGTTTTGCTGCGGCGGGGTTTGGTAACCCGTCATTACCCACACTTCGGAGCCAGCTTGGCGAGCTCTATGAAGCGGGTATGCGCCGTCAGGCCGGCAATAATGGCCTGGGAATTCCTATGTCATTTAACGCGATTGAAAGTATCGCTGTGGTGAAAGGCGCGCCGCCGGTCATGCTTGGCACTTCGCAGCGCGTTGGCGGTTTTGTGAATCTGCAGCCTAAAACGGCTCGTGTGACAGCTTCAGACTCGACATTAAAGGCGCAGTTTGGCGAGTGGAATCAGCACCGTTTGCAGCTTGACCACAACTGGGTTTTAGAAGACAACGAACAGGGTCTGCGCATTAGCGCTGAGTATGTGGATGAAGACAGTTTCTACGATTACCACCATCATCGCAGTGACGACATTTTGCTGGCGTATAAGTTTGCCCCGAACGATGATACACAGCTGGATGTTTCGCTCGAGTATTATGACGTAGAGTGGACAGATAATGCCGGTATCAACCGGCCAACGCAGAATCTCATCGACAATAACCTGTACATTACGGGGCAGGGCGTTCAGCCAAATGGTTCACAGGTTCCGGGTGCCGGTGCGGTTATTAGCCCCACCGGAGAAGTGGAAATTGACCGCAGCACCACGCTGACTGATCCTCTGGACACGAATACTGCTGAGACCACATTATTGCATGCCAAACTTCAGCACTGGCTGAACGACGATATGGTGCTGATTAACCGTACCTACTATCAGTACTTAACCCGAGAAGGCATTAATCAGAACAGTTTTGTCGAAATTATTGATGACGCGCATACCTTCGAAAACCGGACCGAACTTCACATTAATAAGAAGACAGTGGTGGGTGTGAATTTGCGTGTTAACGACGTGCTTGGTTACAGCCAGTTTACGACCGAGGCGGATAATCCTATCGACTTAACCGGGCCTGTCAGTAACCGCCGAATTCCTTTAACCAGTGAGCAGCAAGCTCGCTTAATTGAGCTACGCCCGGGGTTATTTGTATCACCAGGTAGTCAGTACGATATTGACGGTGATGGTGCAGGTGATTTCAATTTATCGGACACCACAGATTCAACCAGTTATCAATGGGGCGCTTTCGCTCAACACGAGTTGGATATTACCGACAAGTGGCGCATTACGGGTGGGGTAAGAGCCGATTATTATGATGTAGAAGCTGAAGACC
>NZ_DFTS01000043.1:172166-172996 GCF_002383015.1 Idiomarina sp. UBA4206 | reverse complement strand
TTGATGTAGAAGCTGAAGACCCAATAGCTCCGCAGGGCGTTGAAGCTGCTAATGATACCTACAGCGACTGGTTGACGGCCGTTAGTTTATCAACACAGTACAACTGGACACCCGAACTTACGTTCTATGCTACAGCTTATGAAAGTGACTCGACGTCGAACTCAATGGCCGGAGGGACTGTGCTGAATGCGTCTGGCCAAATTGATGCGCAGAACTTTGCGACAGAAAATTCGCTTTATGAGTTGGGCGTGAAGTACGCTCCGAGTGATACGCGTTGGTACGCCGATGCCGTGGTTTTTGACCAAAAACGCAGTTTGCGGAATCGCGATGGGTCGAACAGCGGTATTCGCACCGAGGGTTTTGAAACCCAGTGGCACTTCTCTTCCGCTTCAGGAACGCACGAAGCAGGCTACTGGATAACTCTGGCCGCCAGCTACATTGATGCGCGTTGGGATGATTCCGCAGCCTCACAGGGAACAGGTCAGATAGCCGATGCGTTTGATGATTCACGGCCCGACATTATAGAAGGTACGGGTGCAGGCTCTCCGAACTTTACTTTATTCCCGGCTTCTAATCAGCAGTTTCAGGGGATTCCGGAAGTGCAGGCTTCGGCTGTTGCCGGCTGGCAGGTTACGCCTGAGTGGTCAGTAGGTGGTGACTTAAGCTATACCAAGCATTATCCGCTGGATTATCTGCAGACCGTATTTATACGTGATCAGCATACCTTAAACCTGAACGCGCGGTATCGGTTTACGCCGCAGTTAAGTGCCCGCATTGACGTGTTTAATGCAACCGATCAGGACAACTGGTCGCCGGTATTTGAGGGCGGT
>NZ_DFTS01000043.1:170265-171993 GCF_002383015.1 Idiomarina sp. UBA4206 | reverse complement strand
TTTGAGGGCGGTTACTTTGGTGCAACCCTTGCCTTTCCGTCGCAGCCAAGACACGCGCGGTTGAGTGTTGATTACAAGTTTTAAAGCTGGAAAATTAGATTTAATGACCTATAATTAGACCTGTTAAAAGTCTTTTTGGAGGTCATATGAGATCAGTTAGACCTATTTACGCACGGAACTCAACTAGCATTAGTGAGTTAAAAAAGAATCCAATGGCGGTTGTTGAAGAGTCTCATGGCGAGCCGGTGGCTGTACTGAATCGGAATCAGCCCGCATTTTATTGTATTCCGGCAGCAACCTATGAAGCGTTGATGGAAGAGCTGGAAGACAGGGATTTACTGGAGTTAGTTAAAAAACGCCAGCATGAAGATGAAGTTGAGGTGAACATCGATGATTTATAAGCTGACGTTTAAACGTTCAGCTTATAAAGAATGGAAAAAGTTGAACAAGGATGTTCAGGCGCAATTTAAAGCCAGACTCAAACAAAGGCTTGAATCACCTCATGTCCCAGCGTCTCGCTTAAAGGGAATGGATAACTGTTACAAAGTGAAATTGCGAAAACTAGGTTATAGATTAGTTTATCAAGTAAGAGATTTCGAGCTTGTGGTTACCGTTGTAGCTGTAGGCAAGCGTGATAAAAACAGAGTGTATATTAGCGCTCAGAAGCGATTGGATTAATCTTTATGTCACTGAAAAAGCTCTTGTTGCTGTTGGTTATTGTTGCACTATTTATTAGTGCGTTTGCGTTCGACCTGACGCAGTACTTATCGCTTGATGTTTTAAAAGAAAAGCAACAGCAGCTAAATCAGCTTTTCGTTGATTACCCCTTTACTGTCTTTGCTATTTATTTTGTTATTTATGTGGTGACAACGGCGTTATCACTGCCCGGCGCGACTATTCTGACGCTAGGTTCTGGGGCAATATTCGGGCTCGGTTGGGGCTTACTTCTGGCAAGTTTTGCTGCGTCTTTTGGTGCCTTTCTGGCTTTTTTAAGCGCCCGCTTTATTTTGCATGACTGGGTGCAGGAAAAATTCGGTGATCGCCTAACCGCTATTAATCGCGGAATGGAGCGAGACGGTGCATTCTATTTGCTGAGCCTACGCCTGGTTCCGCTGTTCCCGTTTTTCGTTATTAACCTGGTTATGGGTCTGACTAAAATCAAGGTGTGGACCTTTTACTGGGTCAGTCAGGTGGGCATGCTACTGGGTACCGCGGTATACGTTAATGCAGGAACCCAACTGGCCCAGATATCCAGTCTGGGGGATGTCGTTTCTGCGGACTTAATTGGTGCCTTTGTTTTACTGGGAATATTCCCGCTAATTGCTAAAGCTGTACTGGCCTTTTTGAAACGCCGTAAGGCCTTTAAAGGTTATAAAAAGCCCAAGTCTTTTGACAATAACCTGGTGGTTATAGGTGCCGGTTCAGCCGGGTTAGTCAGTGCTTACATAGCGTCAGCGGTAAAAGCAAAGGTAACGTTAATAGAAAAGCATAAAATGGGCGGAGACTGCCTCAATACCGGATGTGTGCCCTCCAAGGCTCTGTTACACGTAGCGGAGCTTGCTCACAATGCACGCAATGCCTCTCGCGTTGGGGTGAGTATTGGAAAGGTGTCGGTCGACTTTAAACAAGTGATGCAGCAGGTACAGTCGGTCATTAAGGACATTGAACCGCACGACTCGGTTGAGCGTTATACCAAGCTGGGTGTTAATGTTGAGCAGGGGGAGGCTC
>NZ_DFTS01000043.1:169811-170136 GCF_002383015.1 Idiomarina sp. UBA4206 | reverse complement strand
GTTTCGCCCTGGGAAGTTGACGTTACCAGTAATGGCGAGACAAAGCGTATCACCACCCGCAGTATTATTATTGCAACCGGAGCAAAGCCATTAGTACCCAGCTTTGAAGGCCTGGATAAAGTTGATTACTTAACCTCGGATACATTATGGGAGTTAGAAGAGCTGCCTAAACGCTTATTGGTATTGGGTGGCGGTCCCATTGGTTGTGAGTTGTCACAAGCGTTTCAGCGTTTAGGTTCGCAGGTCACTCAGGTGGAAATGGCTGATCGGCTTATGGGTCCGGAAGACGACGATACAGCCAGACTGCTGAGCGAGCGTTTAAATG
>NZ_DFTS01000043.1:169474-169765 GCF_002383015.1 Idiomarina sp. UBA4206 | reverse complement strand
CGAGCGTTTAAATGCTGAAGGTATCGATATTAAATTGAACCATAAGGCGCTACGATTCGAGCAACACGATGGCGAATCGGTTCTAATTGCTGAGCATGATGGGCAAGAAACTCAGTTGCCGTTCGACAAAGTGATTATTGCACTGGGTCGGCAACCTAATATCTCCGGCTTTGGGTTAGAGGAACTGGGGATACAGACCAATAAAACGGTCAGTACCAATGAACTGCTTCAGACTAACTTTCCAAACATATACGCCTGTGGTGATGTTGCCGGGCCTTACCAGTTTACCCA
>NZ_DFTS01000043.1:162372-169327 GCF_002383015.1 Idiomarina sp. UBA4206 | reverse complement strand
CCTTACCAGTTTACCCATGTGGCATCGCATCAGGCCTGGTATGCTTCAGTGAATGCGTTATTTGACCCCTTTAAGACATTCCGGGTCGATTATTCTGTTATCCCCTGGGTAACTTATACTTCGCCGCAGGTAGCCAATGTGGGCCTAACTGAGCAGCAGGCCGAGAAAACAGGTAAGGCGTACGAGGTGACTGAATACGATATTGGCGATTTGGACCGTGCTATTGCTGATGACAATGCTTTTGGTCGGGTGAAAGTTCTGACCAAACCCGGTAAAGATGAACTGTTGGGTTTGAATATTGTTGGGCCGCAGGCCGGAGAGCTGCTGGCGGAGTATGTGCTGGCAATGAAGCACGGCATTGGCCTGAATAAAATATTGGGTACCATACACAGTTATCCAACACTGGCAGAAGCCAATAAATACGTTGCCGGAGAGTGGAAGCGCGCCAACGCCCCGCAGAAGCTGCTAACATGGGTTGAGAAGTTTCATCGCTGGCGCCGGAGTTAACATGCGTTTTATAGCAGCCATCAGTTTATTGTTTGTGACACTTTTTGCCACCTCGCCGTTGAAAGCGAATGAGGTGAACTTTTATGCCTGGGGTGGCTCGTCGGAAGTAAACAGTTACTTACGTTGGGCTCAGAAAGAGCTAAAGGCTGAAGGCATTCAACTTCGCCACAATAAAGTGGCCGATGCCTCAGAGGTGGTTAAGCAATTAATTGATGGACGCTCCAATGCTGACATTATCTGGGTAAACGGCGAGAACTTTCACGCGTTGAAAAAAGCCGGAGCCTTACGTTCCATTGCCGATGAAATTAAAGCGTTAAATAACATCAGCCCTGAACTTAACTGGCAGAGCGATTTTGGTGAACCGGTTGATGGACTGGAAGTGCCCTGGGGTGTCGGGCAGTTTAATCTTATTAGCCGCCCTGGGCTTTTCAGCCAAAAAGCAGTGAGTGCAGAAGCATTACTGAACGCTGCGTGGGAAAAATAAGGTCGTATCAGCTACCCTAAGCCGCCGGACTTTCATGGCACCACCTTCTTAAAGTCACTGCTGTTGTCATTGCATCCGCAACAGCGTGAAGTTTTTCAGCAGCCAGTAAGCAAAGTTGATGCGAATGAATGGACTAAGCCTTTATGGCACTATTTAGACAAACTGCATCCACTATTGTGGCAGCAGGGTGAAAATTTTCCGTCGTCAGCCGGAGAACAAATTTCTTATCTGGCGAATGGGCAGTTGTTAATGGCGGTCAGTTTTAACCCTAATGATTATCAAACCTTAGTTAATCATGGGCGGTTGCCGGCAGGTGTTGAGCGCCACACGTTGTCAGATAAAGCCATAACCAATAACCATTATCTGGCCATTCCGGTCAGTTCGAATAATGCCGAGGCTGCAAAGGCGGTCATCGAGTTTTTGTTGTCTGAAAAGGCGCAGCAAAGAAAAGCCGATACCAACCGCTGGGGCGATCCTTCCGTTTTAAAACGCACACAAAAAGCTGATAAAAGCTCTGCGTTACTCGAACCTACCGATGACTTTCATGCCAGCTGGCAGAATTATCTGGAGCGGGAATGGTCCGCGCGTTATCAATAGCGGTCTGGTTACTGCTGATTATTCTGCCTGTCGGCAGCGGTGTGCTTTTCCTGTTGCTGACATCTCTTGATGGGAAAACCGGAGTCAGTTTAGCGGCATTCAGCGAACTACTATTGGGTTACGAGTCGATACTGTCGAGCTTTGTTCTTGCGGTTGTGGCGCCTTTTGTAGCTTGCTATCTGGCGCTTTGGATGGCACCAGGCATACTTCGTAAACAGCGCTTACAACAGTTGCTGTCCCCTTTACTGTCTATTCCGCACGTGGCATTTGCGGTCGGACTTATGCTGTTAATGAGCCCGTCGGGCTGGCTAGTGCGGCTGGTGGAAGCTGTCAGCGGGCTTTTCCCTGTGCCGCCGGCAGGTTGGCCATTACCAGAAAAGTCCTTAGTGACCGTGATAATTGTACTGGTCTTAAAAGAGCTGCCGTTTTTGTTGTTGATGATATCGGCTCAGTTAAAACAATTACCGGTTAAGTCCTGGCTTGTTCAGGCTCAGAGCTATGGCTATAGCGAACGCCAGGCCTGGTGGCGTATCGTGACGCCGGAATTATTGCGCCGGATGACACTTCCTATGGCAGCAGTGATCATTTACTCGTTGTCTGTGGTTGATATTCCGTTATTGGTTGGCAGTAACACGCCTGCCGTATTAGCTCAGCGAGTTTACGAGTGGACCTTTCAGTTTGCAGCCGATAGTCAGATAAAAGCAATGACAGGTGCCTGGGTTCTGTTAGCAATGGCTTTGCTTTTACTCTTAATGAATTCAAAGCACTCTGTTCTTTATCACCGTTTAGTACTGAGGAAAAGCGCGGGCACGCCAGAGCGATTTAATTCGGACAAGGCCAGCCGTTATGCGTGGGGCTTTTTAGGCTTTCTCTCGTTTGGGGTTATTACTGTTTTAGCGTTACAAAGCCTAGCCTCAAGCTGGTTTTATCCGGATTTATGGCCGGCTGCTTTAAGTCCTGAGCGCTGGCAAACGGAGTGGAGTTACCTGCTGGAACCAACGGTTCACAGTTTTTGGCTGGCGTTACTCAGCGCAACTACCGGAACTATAGCCGCAATGGTTTTACTGCAAAGGCAGAGACAAAAAGCGGTTAATTCATTTTACTGGCCGGTTCTTATTGCTTTGTTAATTCCGCAGGTGCCATTGGTATTAGGCTGGCAACGAGTGCTTGGCCAACAGTTAACTGAAGGTTGGCAGCTTTGGTGGGTGTTCTGGTCTCATGCCGTATATACTTTGCCTTATGCTTATTTAGTCTTACATGGCGCTTATACCAGCTTTAACGAACAATGGTTGATTCGGGCACAAAGCCTTGGTTACTCGGCACGGGCAGCCTGGTGGAGAGTTATGCTGCCAATGCTAAAACAACCGGTTGCCATTGCTTTTGCTGTTGCGTTCTCAGTCAGTATTGCTCAGTACTTGCCAACTCAATGGTTGGGGCAAGGAGTTACGCCTACTTTAACCACCGAAGCGGTGAGTGTGGCCAGTGGCGGAGACTGGCGTATAGGCAGCCTTTACGCACTGCTGCAGATGTTATTGCCTTTATTGGTCTTTATCGCTGTAGGGGGAATCAGGAAGGGAAGTTATGCTGAACATTCGTGATCTTAAAATTGAGCTGCTGAGAGACGATCAGGCAGAGCTTTTATTTCAGCTGGATGAATTAACCGTTGGAAAAGGTGAAGTCGTGACATTAATGGGCCCCAGTGGCGTCGGTAAGTCAACTTTATTACGCTGGGTTTTGGGAGAACCTCTGGTTAACTTTCGTATTCAGGGACAGTTAAGCTTAAATGGAGAGGACATCAGCGGTAAGTCTATTGCGCAGCGTAAGCTAGGCATGATGTTTCAAAAAGGTGGCTTATTTCCCCATTTGACGATTGAAGAGAACTGCCTGTTTGCTCAAAAACCGCGCTCTAATTTGCATCGCATTGAACAGAAAGAACGCGCCTTAACCATGCTGAAAGCCTTGGGTCTTGAAGATAAATGGGCCGTTTACCCCGACAGCTTAAGTGGAGGACAGTATGCCCGCGTTGCTTTACTGTGTTCATTGCTGGCAGAGCCGCAAGCTATGTTACTGGACGAGCCCTTTTCATCGTTAGACGCAGGCCTGCGTGAAGACGTCAGACAGTGGACTTTTGCACTATTACAGGAAAGGGAAATTCCAACTTTGCTGGTGACTCATGATACTGCCGATGCCTGCGGGCGAGTGATTGAGATGAGAGGAGAAAGCGTTAATGTTTGACCCTAAAATACTCCCTGTTACCCGCAAAGTTCTGGATATACCAGCGAGACTCTTAGTACGCGCCGGAATCAGTGCTGATCAGGTCACCGTTGCTGGCTTTTTCATTGGTTTACTGGCGGTTCCTTTACTGGCTTTCCAGTATTATGAACTGGCACTGGTTGCAATTTTAGTGAACCGGGTATCTGACGGTTTAGACGGGGCAGTGGCAAGGCGCACGCAGTTAACCGATGCCGGTGGCTATATTGATATCGTGCTGGATTTTATTTTTTACAGTGCGGTGGTGTTTGGTTTTTTACTGGCGGTGCCAGAACAAAACGCCATAGCCGCCGGGGTTTTGCTTGTTACCTTTATGGGAACCGGCGCGACTTTCTTAGCTTTTGCCAGTGTGGCCGGTAAACGTGGCATTGAAAACCCGGACTACCCAAATAAGTCGTTGCACTATATGGGCGGTTTAACCGAGGGCTTTGAAACTATTATGGCTTTTGTGGCGTTTTGTCTGTGGCCCCAACACTTTTCAGTGCTGGCTTACGTGTTTGCTGCCGCATGCTGGGTTACCGCAATAACGCGTATTTTTGTTGGTTACCGGACATTAAAGCAGCCCGTAGCGGCGGAGGAGCATCATGTCTGAAACTCTCTGGCGTCTAAGCGTTTTTATTGGTGTCTTACTGGTTATGGTTTTATGGGAGTTTCTCGCGCCAAAGCGAAAGCCGCGCTACAGCCGTAAACAGCGTTGGCCTGCTAATCTGGCTATTGTTGCGGTTGATACCGTACTGCTGCGAGTTATCGCACCTGTCGGTCTCACGGGTATTGCTTTGTGGGCATCAGAACAAGAGTGGGGGCTGTTTCATTATTTAAGCGGCACTGCCGGCAATGACCTCCCGTTTTGGTTTGTTGTTCTGGTCAGCCTTGTGGCGCTGGATATTGTTCTTTATTGGCAGCATCGGCTGTTTCACCGTATTCCTGTGTTATGGCGTATGCACCGGGTGCACCATGCCGATCCTGATTTTGATGTAACCACCGGTTTGCGTTTTCACCCCGCAGAAATTGTTCTCAGCTTTTTTATCAAGGCTTCTGCCATTCTTGTGCTGGGTGCACCGGCACTGGCTGTTATTGTATTCGAAATTATTCTCAACGCCTGTTCTTTGTTTAACCATGGCAATGTTGCGTTGCCGACGCCTCTGGAGCGCGCTGCGCGTAAAGTTCTGATCACCCAGGAGTTACATCGTATCCACCACAGTGTTGAAAAAGAAGAGACCAACAGCAACTACGGTTTTAGTGTCAGTTGGTGGGATCATCTGTTTGGTAGTTTTACTTCAAAGCCTAAGGCGGGTTCTGATCAAGTCGATATTGGTTTAAAAGAATATAGAGATGCGAGTATTACGACGAAACTTTGGGGACTGTTAAAAATCCCTTTTAGTAATCGATGAGCAGAGTAAGAAACAGTTTGCGTCCCCGGCAGGAGTCGAACCTGCGACCTTTCACTTAGGAGGCGAATGCTCTATCCAGCTGAGCTACGAGGACGTGCCCGCGATTATGCCAGAAGCTGTCGCGGGTTTCACCCTCAGTTAACCGGCACCACCCAGTCGTTCACCTGAATATTATGTAACATATTTCCTTTAGTCAGCTTAGCAATAGCCGTAGATTGCTGCACTTGGGAAACTTCCACCTCAAATTCACTCACCTGCCATTTCTGACGGTAACGGCCCTGATCATCGGTAAAGTGACTGGGCTGAACAACTTTAAGCTTATCGCCCGGGCTTACGCCGTGTTTTTCACCCAAATTAAACTGAAGCGTTTTTTCATCGACGGCAATAATTCTGGCTCGTACCGGTTTGCAAACTACCTGCTCTTTCACACCAGAGGCTAAATCGCGCAAGCCACTATCTAGTGCGGCACCGAAGGGCTCGTTCCAAAACTGTGCTGTGGCAACATCAACATCGATGTTGCGATCAAAAGTCCAGGGCTGAGTGTCTTCGACTCGTGCGCGGGTAACCAGTTGTCCGGTTGTCGCATCCAGCAGGTAAAGCGTTAAGGCGTAGTGGCGGTTTGGATCGCTGGACCAGAACCAGTTAGAGCTGGTGTCCATCATGGCTAAGTCGTCAAACATACCAAAGACAACAAACTGACTGTCGTTGGCTAAACCGAGGCTACGAGCCATGCGGCCCAGCTCTTCCAGGTTAAGGCCATTCAGTGCTTGCCCGAGTCCCGCATGTCGCTGCAAGGTATGAGAAATATGCAGTTGGCTGCCGACACCGCCAAGCTCACGCGCTAAACGCTCTGCGGCAACTTCTCCAATTTCCCAGATTTGTCCCCAGGTCCCATGGGCGCGATCGCGCAATTCAAACGGGACGATAGTAACGGAGTTTTTGTAACTGCTTCGAGTGCAATCGCCTTCGCGGTTCCAGATGTCAGCTCGCAGCAGGACAATAACGCGGTCATCACGAACTTCTTCGCGAACAATAGTGACTTGGTCCACGTTACCCTGACTGCTCCATTGGGTTTCAGTGTTTCGTAATACGCCGTCAACCACTTGTTGAATACTGGAGATATTTCCGCCAGAAGTGAGAAGCGCTTGTTGCAGCGCATTTTCTATAGCTTTTTGACGTGCTGCATCGGTATCGCCGTTTATAATGCGGGCGGTACCCTGGGCTTCTACCCAACGTGCTTCGCTCGGCATAGCGATAAAGAAAACAGAAGTGATCAGCAGCAGGGTTTTCCAGTTCATGGTGTTATGCATCCCAAGTGTCAGTTTTTAGTCGTTACTTTGCTATTGGAATTAGCTGCAAAAACCCTGCCATGTTGAAAGAGGAAATCAGAACCTAGTAATAAACAACGCGCTTCACTTTTTGCTGGCGGTTTGTACTCTGATACAGGCGATGTACTTTCTCAAAATCCAGACGTAGTTCAGTCGCGTAATAATCGCCAACCGTGTAGGTTTTTACCACTTCGGCACCACGAATAACACCGTCAACGGAAGCCTGAAAGCTGTCCTGGTTTAACGCCCAGTCTTCAACTGAACTACCACCGGCAATACGTTGACCATACACTTGTTCGGCCAGCTCGCGATAAGCCGCAAGTTTTGAAGCGCGCATAGCGTTCAGATCTTTTAGCTGTGCGTTTTCGCCTTGTTGA
>NZ_DFTS01000043.1:153443-162298 GCF_002383015.1 Idiomarina sp. UBA4206 | reverse complement strand
TTTCGCCTTGTTGAGTTTCGATAGGAGCGTAACCAACCGCATTCAGAACCGGGAATTCATCCGGGGTCTGAGTTTCCCACTCAACGTGTTTTTGATCATACGCTAAGTTGTTGTAAGCACTACATCCGCTTAATAGCAGTGCAGATGCGAGTAACGCGAAAGAAAGTAGATGCTTAGCCATAACGACCTCTGATAGAACAAAGTACTTATGGTTGTAACGGCTGAATGGCAGAAATCTTTAGCGGATTTTGCCTTTACTATCGTAGGTGAGGCTGTCTTTTCGTGCAGACTGTAAAATGGTTTGTTTCAACTGGTCGATACTATTCAATGTTGACTGTACCACCTGCTCGTTGACCTGGCTTTGGTGCTGGACGTTACTCAGGGTGCTTTTTATTGCGGCAACGGCTTCGGCCAAATTGGGATCATCTTTGAGCTGTTCTTTATCGGGGTGTTCGGCAAGCTGTTGGTCGAGTTGATTAACTCTGGCCAGGGCTTTTTCTTTTGCTTCTGTAATGGCATTTACATCAGCGTGTTGGCGGTCAACTATGGCGTTTAGCTCACGTTGCTGTAACAACGCAAGGGTATCTAGCGAGTCCGCCATTTCCTGAAGGAGCTCATTGACAGGCGCCAACACGGTCATTATTCGTTATTGCCGTTACTGAACAAGTCAGATTCAAATTGAGCCAGTTTATTCGCTAACTGCTCAACATTTATTTTGTATGAACCGCTTTCAATATCCGCTTTGATCTTGTCAACTTTGGCTTGATCAATTCCGCTGCTGTTCATGGCTTTTTCTTGTAAACCACCCAGTTGCTGCGCTTCACTTGTTAGAGAAACGGCGTCTCCGCCTTTTTGCGAAACCGATGCAGGCTTGCCCGGAGCATCGTTCTGCACTTGGCGATTACTGGATTTGCTGTCAATGTTGGCATTTTTCAGCCCGGCATTGTTAATATTAATTGGCATTGTGTTTAGCCTCGCTAGATAAAGTCTCTCGGTTACTTATCGACCGTACTCAAAAAAACTTAAGTAAATATTTTAACAATTTTATAAATTGACGGTCACTTCATTTAATCCTGTGACAACAGCCTGTACCGATTTGTTCGACCGTGCGTTTTCAACAACCACAGATTCACCTTTAAGGCCATCAGCCAATGCCCTTCCGGCAGCAGTAATTCGCAATGTTTTATCCTGAGCTACTATTGTAACGCTTTGGCCCTCACATACAAGACAGGTGTCGCTGGCGCTTATTGCTTGCCCTGCGCTAATGCGCTTTTTAATGCGAGCGCCCACTAAAGCCGTCATGTCGGTGAATACATTGGAGCGCACACGGTTAAGGTCAATTTCAGAATAAACTAAGTCACTCTCGCTTATCATTTGCCCCGGCGACATCGGAGAAGCAGCTGTAACGACATTTTTATAATGATATATACGGACAGGCACGTAAGTTCGCCAGTGAGCGGCTGCAGTGCACTCTATTTCAATTGTCGTGTAACTGTCTAAAGTCGCGTTATTGGCTAAATCAACTTTCGGTTGTTGTGGACAGACTTTTGGCGTCATGCGAGGGTCAAGGTTATTCGCAACAACTTCCACGCGTCCGTTATCAGGGGCTGATACTCTTTGCTCTACGTAATTGTGAGCCAACTCCTGTAGGGCTTTATAATCAAAGCGCAGGCTCTGCTTTTTACTGGTTTCATCCGCGTTAGCCGAGTCTATACCGGTAAACACTGCAGCGAAAATAAAAAGCGAACTGATCAGTAGCGATTTACGTACTATCATAAAAATTCCTGATGTTATTCGTTAAGGTTCTCTGGTCGAGTGCCGAAAAAAACGGTATAACGTCAAAAGTTCGGCAGTTCGATGGTTTCAGTATGGTTGTTGTT
Organism: Idiomarina sp. UBA4206; assembly: GCF_002383015.1. Classification (NCBI taxonomy): domain Bacteria; kingdom Pseudomonadati; phylum Pseudomonadota; class Gammaproteobacteria; order Alteromonadales; family Idiomarinaceae; genus Idiomarina; species Idiomarina sp. UBA4206. Next base: position 160,418 of record NZ_DFTS01000043.1, on the reverse strand, counting down.
GATGTAAGCAAGTACCGTGCCGAAGTAGAGGTCCCCTGCCATATAACAGGAGTGAATAATGGCCAGTATTCTTGATTCAGTGAATCAGCGCACACAAATGGTCGGACAAAACCGGCTTGAACTTTTAATGTTTAACCTTAATGGCAGGCAGCGGTTTGGCATTAACGTATTTAAGGTGCGTGAAGTTCTGCCTTGTCCTAAACTGACCGCTATGCCTCGGCGAAACCCTCTTATTCGAGGTGTTGCGCACATTCGGGGGCAGGCTATTTCCATTATTGACTTAAGTATGGCGACTGGTGGGCCCGAGTTAACCGGTATTGAAAATCGCTTTGTAATTATTGCGGAGTACAATCGAACCATTCAGGGGTTCCTGGTGGGTGGAGTTGACCGCATTATTAATATTAACTGGGAAGATGTCATGCCACCGCCGAAAGGCACAGGAAGGGGCGCTTACTTAACAGCCGTTACTCAAATTGAGGATGAGCTGGTTGAGATTATCGATGTTGAGCGAATCCTTGCTGACATTATGCCAACCAATATGGACGTCAGCGACGATGTTGCCAATGCGCCAATCAACGTGGCAAAAGAAGATTTAACCATCTTAATTACTGATGACTCTTCAGTTGCCCGGAATCAGATTAAACGAGCGTTGCAGTCTTTAGGAATTTCGTTAGAGGTTAAGAAGAACGGTAAAGAAGCTTTAGACTATTTAAAAGAGAAGTCCAAAGAGGTTGGGGGACTTGTGCATCCTCATGTTCCGGTATTAGTTTCTGACGTTGAGATGCCGGTAATGGATGGGTATACCTTAACCGCAGAAATTAAGGCTGACCCAAATTTGCGTGATGTTCACGTTATTTTGCATACATCATTGAGTGGCGTCTTTAATCAGGCTATGGTGAAGAAAGTTGGAGCCGATGATTTTATTGCAAAATTTCATCCGGATGAACTAGCGACCGCTGTTCAAAAATGGCTTAATACGGTTGTAGACTGACGTTTTACGTCAGGTGAGATATCGGACCTGGCGTGAACGTCAGGCTACGAAACAAAAACCGAAATGGAAGTAGTTTATATAACGTGTTGAATCGCGAATTAAGTTTATCGGAATATCAGGAATTTCGTCAGTTTCTGGAGCATCAGTGCGGAATTGTACTGGGTGAGAGCAAACTCTACCTGGTGAAGAGTCGTTTAGGCCCTTTGATGGGGCGTTTTAATGTCGACTCTTTAGCTGAACTGGTAAAACGTTCAATGAAAATTAGTGAACGTGCCTTACGTGCTGCGGTAATTGACGCAATGACCACCAACGAGACTTTGTGGTTCCGTGACACTTATCCGTTCGAAATTCTGAGTAACCGAATCTTCCCCGAATATAAAAATCATTCCGGACCTTTAAAAATATGGTCGGCTGCCTGTTCATCAGGACAAGAGCCGTATTCTATTGCGATGACGTATTTAGAGTATAAGGCGAAGAGTCCCGGCGCATTGCGTGCCGGAATAAAGGTAACGGCTACGGATATTTCGAATAAGGTTCTGGAGCAGTGTGGCATCGGAGAATATGACAGCCTTGCTTTGGCCCGCGGCTTGTCAGCAGAGCGACGTAAAAAGTTTTTCACCGACGCCGCAAGTAAGCCTGGTTCTATGAAAATAAAAGATGAACTTAAGCAATTCATTCACTTTCGCCATCTGAACTTATTGGACAGCTATTCTTTGTTGGGTAAGTTTGACGTAATTTTTTGCCGCAATGTCCTTATTTACTTTGCCCCGGAAGTAAAGCGGAAAATTATTGCCCAATTTCGGCAATCACTAAACCCCGGTGGCTATCTTTTCCTGGGTGCCTCAGAGTCTATTTCCGGACTCACCGACGATTTTGAAATGATCCGCTGCCAGCCCGGCATTATTTACAGAAGAAAATAGCCTGCCGCAGAGCATACCCGCTAAAAACCTTTTCTAATTAAACTGGCACGCTTCCTGCATTGTCTTCACCATCGAACACTGTGGAGACAAAAATATGGCACTTTCCATGGATAAACTTATGGGAATACAGCAACACACGCTGGGTATACGTACTCAACGAGCGGAGCTTATTGCCAATAATATCGCCAATGCCGACACCCCGGGCTACAAGGCCAAAGGTCTGGACTTCCAGCAAGCGTTGCAACAAGCGCAGCGTGGTATGGAAAACCATAAAATGGCACGCACCCACGAAAAACACTTCAGCGTTGAGATAAAACCTCAGGGTACAGAGAAGTTCCGAGTTCCATCACAGCCGGATACCGGTGACGGTAATACCGTTGATGTGCAGTTGGAACAAAACTTGTATGCACAAAATGCACTGGAATATGAAATGACCATGAACTTTCTCGACGGCCGTATTAGTGGCGTGAAGAAAGCCTTGGGCGGACAAGGGAGATAATAAGTCATGAGTCTGTTTAATATTTTTAATGTGACCGGTTCTGCCATGAGTGCGCAGTCAGTAAGACTGAACACAACGGCAAGTAACCTGGCCAATGCCAACTCGGTAAGTAGCAGTATTGATGAAACCTACCGAGCGAGAAACCCGGTTTTCGCAACGGCTTTAGCGGATGCCAGAGGGGATTATAAAGGTAACAGCCTGACTAATCAGACTCAGGCAGGACAGGCCGCCGGCGTTAAGGTTTTGGGAATCGTTGAAAGCCAGGACCCACTACAAATTGAATATGCTCCAAATCATCCTATGGCTGACGAGAGTGGCTACATCTATCGGCCTAACGTTAACACTATGGAAGAGATGGCAAATATGATTTCGGCTTCGCGTTCCTACCAGACAAATGTGCAGGTAGCGGACACTGCCAAAACAATGACACAGCGTTTATTGCGTCTGGGTCAAGGGTAAGCAGGAGATAACAAATGGAAGGCGTAAGCAATAATTCCTACATCGATGGCATGAAGTGGAAGAAGGATGAAGGTGCCGAGTATGCTGATCCGGATGAACAGCAAAAGCTCGAGCAGGAAGACTTCTTCAAGCTGTTAACCGAGCAGTTGAATATGCAAGACCCGTCTAAGCCGGTTGAGAATGATCAAATGATTGCTCAGATGACCAGCTTTACCATGGCGGAAGGTATCAGTGGCTTGTCGGATCGTTTTGACCAGTTTGCAAATGATATGACTTCAAATCAGGCGTTACAGGCTTCAACTATGGTTGGTCGCAAAGTTCTGGTGCCGACAGACCAGGCCAACCTTGAGTCAGGCGCTGGAGTTACGGGAATGATAGCAACCCCGCAGTCAGCCCAGAATGTGAAAATTAATATTAAGGACTCAACCGGAGCCTTGGTTAAAACCATTAATTTGGGAGATATGCCTCAAGGCACGAAAGAGTTTGAGTGGGACGGAACAATGTCTGACGGCTCGGAAGCTCCGGCTGGAAATTATTCCTTCTCGGTAAATGCCAGTGTCGGTGGCCAGACTGAAGAATTACCCATACAGATGCACGCTCGCGTGCAAAGTGTCAGCACCGGCGGTGATCGCGGTGTGGTTTTGAATCTTAAAGGATTAGGTGGCATCAAGCTTTCTGATGTGACTGAAATTAGCTAACAGGTGAGGTGACTTATGTCATTTAATATTGCACTCAGCGGAATCAACGCATCGCAGAAAGATCTGGATACGACCGCGAATAATATTTCAAACGTGAAAACAACGGGCTTTAAACAGTCCCGCGCAGAGTTTGCGGACGTTTATGCGACGAGCATTTTTAACGCAGGTAACACAAAAGTGGGTGACGGTGTTTTAACCTCATCGGTGGCGCAGCAGTTTAGCCAGGGAACACTGGACTTCACTGAAAACTCGTTGGATATGGCTATTTCAGGTAACGGCTTTTTTGCGACTACCGATGGCCTTGGTTCGCGTGATATGACTTATACCCGTTCAGGTGCTTTTAAGTTAAACGATGACAAGTTCATCGTTGATAACCAAGGTAACTATCTACAGGGCTACCAAGTTGACCGTAACAGTGGTACCGCATCATCGGTGGCTTTGGCTACGACTCAACCTATTCGTATTCCGGATGTAGCTGGTGCACCACAAAATACCGATAATGTCTTTACTGCTTTTAACGTTGATGCGCGTCGCTCACCGATAGATGGCGCTGCTAACCCATTTGATCCTGATACACCAAGTACGTATCACAGCTCTACTTCTGCAACTATCTATGATTCATTAGGTGAGTCACATACATTATCGACTTACTATGTGAAGCGGGATAATAACCAATGGGACGTTTACGCCACTTTCGATGGTGATGAAATCGACTTAGCTCCGACGGGAACAGCGGTAGCATCCCCTGATACCTCAGTTAATGGCAACTCAGGATTACGTCTAACCTTTTTAGGAAACGGTGAGCCGGATGTTCCAGCAGGACAAACGACGTTTGATCCCGGTTCAATTGACTTGTCAGGTAATAACGCCGCGGGCGACCCGTATTTAAACAACGGTGCAGATGCCCAAACGGTTCAGTTTAACTTCCAGGATCTTTCGGGTACTACCAGTCCTACTCAGTTTGCTTCAGATTTTGAGGTGACTAACCTTGATCAGGATGGCAGCACAGTTGGACGCTTAACGAACGTGGATATTGATAAGTCAGGTTTAATTGCGGCAACTTACTCTAATGGTGATGTTCAGTACCTGGGTCAGGTTTCCATTGTTCGCTTTGCTAATGAACAAGGCCTGACGCAAATTGGTGGTACCAAGTGGCGTGAGAGCATTGACTCGGGCGAGCCGCTTTCTGGTGAAGCGAATACCGGTACTTTTGGTGGTATTGAAGCTTCTGCGCTTGAAAACTCAAACGTTAACCTGACCAAAGAGTTGGTTGACTTGATTACGGCGCAACGTAACTTCCAGGCAAACTCACGTTCGCTTGAAGTTAATAACACCATTAATCAGACCATTCTTCAGATTCGTTAATCGCTTTTATCTGTCGATTAAAAAGACGCCTTCGGGCGTCTTTTTTTGTTTCTGGCATGAAATCTGCATTATCAAAAGCATATGACAAAATTTTGGCTGGAGGTCAGCTATGGACAAGATGCTATGGGTAGCGATGAGCGGCGCAAAGGAGAATATGAACTCCGTTGCCGTACGCGCCAATAACTTAGCTAACGCCAATACCACGGCGTTTAAAGCCGACTTACAACAGGCAAGGGCAATGCAGGCCTTTGGTGAAGGTTTGCCGACTCGTGTGTTTTCTATGACAGAAAGCCCGGGGCAAAACTTTGCCAGTGGGGCAATACAGGCGACCGGACGTAACATGGATGTTGCGATTAAAGACCAGGGCTGGATTGCGGTCGACGACGGTAACGGCAATGAGCGTTACACTCGAAATGGCAGTCTGGAAGTTGGCACCGATGGCATGTTGAAAAACTCCAATGGACAAACGGTTTTAGGCGACAACGGCCCCATTTTTGTGCCCATGCCAATTGATAATCTGGTTATCGGTTCCAATGGCAATGTATCCATACGCCCTATGGGCGCTCCGGCGGATGCTATGGAGGTGGTTGACCGGATTAAGCTGGTGAACCCACCGAACGGCAACATAGAAAAAGGTAATGATGGCCTGTTTAAGTTAAAAGACGGGCAACAGGCTTTTGCTGATGCCAACGTGAAACTGGAAATTGGCGCTCTGGAAGGGAGCAATGTCAATAGTGTCGAAGAAATGACACATATGATTGCACTGCAGCGCCAGTACGAAATGAACGTCAAATTAATGAAGACGGCCGATGAGAACGCACAGCGCTCTGAATCGCTGATGAGAATGAGCTAATCGTAGCCCGAGGAGAAACACTATGAACCCAGCATTATGGATAAGTAAAACCGGACTGGATGCGCAGCAACGCGATATTTCAGTCATTTCCAACAACCTGGCTAACTCCAGCACGATTGGCTTTAAGAAAAGCCGGGCGGTGTTCGAAGATTTGCTGTACCAGAATATTAATCAGCCAGGCGGTCAGTCCGCTCAGGACACTGAGCTACCTAACGGCTTGATGCTTGGTGCCGGTACCAAAGTAGTTGCAACGCAAAAAGCACATACTCAGGGGAATGTTCAGACAACGGACAATTCATTGGATGTGATGATTGATGGCAAAGGCTTCTTTCAGGTGTTGATGCCGGATGGAAACATTTCCTATACCCGTAATGGTCAGTTTTCACTGAACGAAGAAGGTGAAATGGTAACCTCGGGTAACGGCTACACCATAGAGCCGGCTATTCAGATACCAGAAGACGCAATGTCAGTCAGCATTTCACAAGAAGGTGAAGTGACGGTTACTCAACCCGGCAACCCGGACAACGTTGTTGTCGGGCAGCTTAACCTGGTTAACTTTATTAACCCGGCGGGCTTACAACCTATGGGTCAGAATTTATATAAAGAGACAGCCGTAAGTGGTGCGCCTTTAGAAGCCGTTCCCGGTGTTGACGGAATGGGGAATACCATTCAGGGCGCGCTGGAAACCTCAAATGTGAATGTAACTGAAGAGCTGGTGAATCTGATTGAAAGTCAACGGGGTTACGAGATGAATTCAAAAGTGATTTCTTCTGTAGACCAGATGTTGAGCTATGTGAATCAGCAGCTTTAATTGAATAAATAGCGGGTGAGTCTATGCGTTTTTTACTTTTTACTTTAACAGCGTTGGTCATGGCGGGGTGTGCGCAAACGCCACATAAACCGATGCCAAATGACCCATATTACGCACCCGTATTACCGGAAGAGCGTGCCCAGCCCGTTGTACCAACAGGCTCTTTATTTCAGGACGCTTACGCAGACAACCTGTATTCCGATATTAAAGCGCGGCGGTTAGGCGACATTATTACTGTGACGCTACAGGAACAGACAACGGCCAGCAAAACGGCAACCACTGAAACTTCAAAAGAGAGTTCTGCAGAACTCGGCGCACCAACGATGTTTGGGCGTGATATTACCGTTGGCGGTAACCCTTTATCGGCAGGCGTAAATAG
>NZ_DFTS01000043.1:141621-153377 GCF_002383015.1 Idiomarina sp. UBA4206 | reverse complement strand
GTAAATGGCACCAGAAACTTCAGCGGTGACGGAAGCTCTGATCAGAGTAATCAGCTTAACGGTGAGATTACCGTTACGGTTATCAAAGTACTGCCAAACGGTAATTTAATTGTTCGGGGTGAAAAGTGGATGCGAATTAATACCGGCGACGAGTACATTCGTTTAACCGGTATGATCCGGCCTCAGGATATTACTGCAGCTAACCAGATCCCATCCACTCGCGTGGCGAACGCGCGCATAGAGTACTCGGGTACAGGCAGTCTGGCGCAAGTTCAGGAGCAGGGTTGGTTAACTCGGTTCTTCAACAGCCCAGTATGGCCATTCTAAGGAGTAAGGCATGAGAACGGTTAAATTCATTGCACTTTTGGTCAGCCTGATGTCAATGCTGGTTGCTCCGGTACAGGCTTCACGCATAAAAGATATTGCGTCGGTTCAGGGCATTCGTGACAACCAACTTATTGGTTATGGTCTGGTAGTCGGTTTACCGGGAACGGGTGAACAGACGCCGTTTACCGATCAGACATTCCGCACCATGCTGGGTAATTTCGGCATTAATATTCCCGCTAATGAACGACCCAAAATTGATAATGTGGCGGCCGTTGCTGTGCATTCCAACTTACCGGCTTTTGCTAAACCCGGTCAAAAGATTGATGTGACGGTTTCTTCTGTAGGTAGCGCAGACAGTTTGACCGGCGGTACTTTGTTACAAACCTTTTTGAAAGGTGCCAATGGTGAAGTTTATGCGGTTGCGCAGGGCAGCCTAATTGTGGGCGGCTTAGGCGCCGAAGGTAATGATGGTTCCCGTATTGTTATTAACACGCCGACGGTCGGTCGAATTCCGAATGGTGGCGTCGTTGAGCGTGAGGTTCTGTCCGGTTTTGGTTCTTCCGATTACTTTACCTTTAACCTGCACCAGTCAGACTTTACGACAGCCAAGCGTATGGCAGAAACCATCAACGGCTTAGTTGGCGAAGGCACGGCTCAGGCAGTAGACGCAACTTCTGTTCGGGTAAGAGCGCCTCGAGATATGAATCAGCGGGTTAGCTACATGTCGACACTGGAAAACCTGGAAGTACAACAAGCCTCGGCGGCCGCGAAAATTATTGTGAACTCGCGTACAGGGACTATTGTGGTTGGTCAGAATGTTGAACTGCGCCCTGCAGCCGTTGCACACGGCAACATGCAGGTGACCATTGCCGAGAACGTGAATGTGGATCAGCCAAACCCCTTTGGTCAGGGAGAGACTGTTGTTACACCCCAGTCGATAATTGACGTCAATCAGGATGATGCCCGTATGTTTGTTTTCGAGCCCGGAACCACCCTGAATGATTTGGTTCGCGCAGTGAATCAAATTGGGGCTGCTCCCAGCGACATGATTGCTGTCCTGGAAGCATTGAAACAAGCCGGTGCGTTATCTGGCGAGCTTATTGTAATCTAGCGGCGGTTTAAACTATGACGGTTTCAGACTCTCATCTAAAGCAAGCGCAGCACGCCATGGATACCCACAGCCTGGATGGGCTGCGGAAGCGTGCGTTCAAGCCCGATGACAAAGAAGCCTTGATGGAAGCCGCGCAGCAGTTTGAAGCCATATTTCTGAATATGGTGATGGGCAGTATGCGGAAGGCCAACGCCGTGTTTGAGAAAGACAACTTACTTGATAACCGTTACACCAATATGTACCGCGATATGTATGACCAGCAGCTTACTTCAGAACTGTCTAGCCAGGGCACACTGGGCTTGGCTGAGTTGATGGTAAAGCAGTTAGGCGGTGACGACAGTTATGTTCCGGCGTCAATGAATCGCAATGGCGCGAACCTTGACGACCCACGCATGAAGAACCGCGCAGACATGAGCAATGCCTCGCAGAAAGTCAGTGACCAGGGCGGTATTGATGCCGGTCTGTATTACGGGAATCAGCGAGTGAATACCGCCAAGCTGAGCGATGGCGATGCGACTTTTAATTCCCCGCAAAGCTTTATTGCTGCGCTAAAACCTCATGCCGAGAAAATAGCCAAAGAAGCCGGTTTAAATCCGGATGTTCTGATGGCGCAGGCGGCACTGGAAACTGGCTGGGGCAAGCGGTTGGTACCAGGGCGTCACGGCGGTTCCAGTAACAACCTGTTCAACATTAAAGCGGATACACGCTGGGAAGGCGATAAGTCTCATGTCAGCACCCTGGAGTTTGACGGTGAGGTGGCTCGCAAAGAACGCGCTGCGTTTCGATCCTACGCTAACGTGGAACAGAGCTTGCAAGACTACGTAAACTTTATAAAAGAGCATCCGCGTTACCAACAGGCACTGAAAGTCGCTGATGACCCGAAACAGTATACGCAAGCACTGCAGGACGCCGGTTACGCGACCGACCCGCAGTACGCACAAAAGATTCAGTCGGTGTTAAACAATCCGGCTTTTGCAGATAACGAGATTTAGCAATGCAGTAGGCGGCAAAAAATTGCCGTGTTGGCTAAATAATATTCGCTCGGTGCCGATAACGGTCACAGAGTAACTGGAGAATCATCGATGAGTTTTGACTTATTACAACTCGGTAAAAACGGGATACTGGCACACCAGCGTAGCCTGCAGACGACCGGTCAAAACATTAACAATGCAAATACGCCAAGCTACGTGCGAGAGCGTACAGAATACCTTGAGTCTTCTTACGGCGGGCTTGAGCGTGTTCGTGTGCAGAGAATGATTGATGAGTTCGCCAACCGACAACTACGTACCGACATTTCCAAAGTTAGCTATTATGAAGCTAACCTTCAGCAGGCAGAACAGCTCGATACTTTGCTAGGTGACAGTACAACTAACGTGTCATCCAGTATTGAAAATTTCTTCAATACGCTGCAAGACGCTAATAATGATCCAGGGTCAGTAACGGCTCGTCAGCTTATTTTGGCCGATGCCGATGCAATGGTGACTAAGTTCAATGACTTTTCCGGTTATCTGAATGACCAAAAAGATATCATTAATGACCGCCTCAAGTTGTCTACGGATCGCATTAATTCTATCGCTGAGAATATTGGTAGCCTGAACGAACGGATTTTTGCTTCACAGGGCGGCAGTAATGCCAATGGTGATACCAACGCGCTGATGAACCAGCGAGACGAAGAGCTGCGTAAGCTGGCCGAGCTGGTTCAGTTCAGTGTCATCGAACGTGACAATGGCGGTTTAAGTGTGCACCTGAAAAATGGGCAACCTTTAGTCCTGGAAGATGGGCGATTTAATTCAGTAGCGGTTAAGAATAATCCTAACACTGAGCGTCTGGAGTTTATGCTTCAGAAAGAACATGGTGGTGGCAGTAAAAGCGAATTCTTAGTGCCGGTTGATGAAGTTGGTGGTCAGGTAGGCGGTTACCTCGAGTACCGAGATGAAACTTTAATGCCAACTCAGAGACGTTTAGGCCAGTTGGCTGTGCGTATTGCTGATAGCCTTAATACTCAGAACCAAAAAGGTATGGACCTTGATAATCAATTGGGACGTAAGCTCTTTGACTTGTCTTTGACTGAAGCCTCCGGTCTGGCATACGACGAAAATACCGGCAATGCTGAAGTAACTGCGCTGGTGTTAGAAGGTAACAGTGAATCCTTTCCTTCTGAAAACCTGCAGGTGACAATGACCAGCGCAACAGATTACGAAGTTGTGGCTGTGGACGCTCAGGGCAAACCTCTGGACGGTGCTGATGTTGTTACCGGTACTTTAACCGCCGGTAGTGCTGACATTGTTGAGTATGGTATTTCTTTAAATGTTGCGAATACAGCAAACGCCGGAGATAAATTTTTAGTAAAACCAGCAGAGAGTGCGGCTTCTGAAATCAGTTTAGCGGTTCGCCGGCCCGAGGATATTGCGCTTGCGAGTCCTGTTCGTGTGAAAGACGGCATGGATAACCAAGGCGCTGCCAGTATTGAACTGAGTGCTATTAACACCCCCGACGACTACTACGATACAGCCAATAATACATTGCTGGACAGTGCTCCGGCGCGCATAGAAATAACGGGCAAGACAGGTAACGCGTATGACCTGGAAGTTTTTGCTAAAGATGGCACCAGTTTAGGTACGGTTACAGGAACAACCGATCTAGACGGAGTTCTAGCGCAAGCAGGCTTAGCTGACCCGGATTACGATGTAGATATAAACGGAGAACCTGCTGTAGGGGATTCTTATGAAATGGAATACAACCTCAACGGCTTTGATGACAACAGTAATGGCCAGGAACTGTCTGATCTGCAACGCCAACAACTTGTACGCCGTGACGGTGCGGAAGACTTTGAACCGACTATGACCTTTAATGAAAGTTATGGTCGTTTGGTGTCGGATGTTGGTAGTAAGGTGAGCCAGAATCGCGTATTGCGTGAATCAGCTGAAGCAATTAAGGGCCAAACCGAAGCTTTGTATGAGTCACAGTCAGGTGTGAACCTGGAAGAAGAAGCGGCTAATTTGATTCAGTATCAGCAGGCTTATACTGCGTCCGCGCGTATTATTACTACATCGCAGACCATTTTCGATACGCTGCTGCGTTCGTTAGGTTAAAGAGGTGAGATAAGATGAGATTAAGTACCAGTTTATTTTATCAGCGAGCCCAGGACAGCCTGACAACGTCTCAGTCTCGACTGGACAAGGTGCAACTGCAGTTGACGAAACAAACCCGTATTCTGAGCCCGGCGGATGACCCGATCGGTAATTCACAGGTGTTGGCTCTGGATGAAAAGCTCGCGCAAAATGCGCAGTTTGACCGTAACTCAGTAACGCTGGAGAATAATCTGCGCCGTGAAGAGAGCGTACTGTCTAATATGGTTGACTATGTGCAGCGCGCTCGTACCTTAGCTGTTCAGGCAGGGAACGGCAGTTTGTCAGCTGAAAACCGGGAGGCTGTTGCGCTTGAACTGCGAAATATTGAACAGGCCTTGTTTGACTTCACTAATGCTCAGGACGAAGCCGGTGAATACATTTTTGCTGGCTATCAAAACCGTATTCAACCAATGGAATACGATAACGCATCCGAGTCTTACTCTTACCGCAGCGATGATGGGCAACGAAAAATTCAGTTATCACCCAGCCTGTATCTTCCGGCAGGTGACCCGGGCAGTAAAGTGTTCAACGGGTTATCCAAGCGTGTCGATATAGACTTCACTGCAGGAGATAACCTGGTTAAGAGTTTAAAAGCTGCTGATAGAGAAGCGCTTGCCAATTATTGGGATGCCGGGGATCCTGACACTCAATCTGCAAGCATTCAGTTTGGTGCCGGAACATACGATGTTCTTGATGGTGGCGGCAACGTAGTACAGGCGGCTGTACCTTATAATCCAGGCGATACCATTACCTACAATGGTGTTGAAATTGAAACAACCAATGATGTTGCTAACGGTGACGTTATTGATTTTGACATTGGTGAACCGGTGTCTAGAAACTTGGTGACTCAGGTAGCTGATTTGGCAAATGCGCTGGAAAACTCCGGTCCTGAAGATAAAGGTTTTTTCCGTGAGGAAATTGCCTCTTCTTTAGATTCTTTCGATGATGCAATTTCAAGTCTTACGGATACTCAGGCAAAAGTCGGCGCTCGTTTAAATGTTCTGGAGAGCTCCAAGCTAAGTAATGCAGATATTGAGATTATTAATAAGAAAGCACGCTCAGATATTGCAGACGTTGATTATTCGACAGCAGTGACTGACCTCATTAAAAACGAAACAATTTACTCAGCCGCCCAACAGGTATTTTCCCGGGTGAGTCGTTTAAGTTTGTTTGACTATATCTAACCCCCCCTGCGACCTGACGTTAACGTCAGGTCGCTGATTTCAGCTGACATAATTGTCAGGCTAAAAAAATCTAAAAATTTTTCAAAAAAAGATTAAAGCTCCCCAAACTCCTGCCGATACCCTTTGTGAGAGGAAATTTTAACCAGGCGAAACACGAAGCCGAACACTTCCTCCAGCTTGGCAACAACGATTGAATCCAAGCTTAGGCCAGAAACTGAGGAGCATTATTATGCCTTTATATGTAAATACTAACGTCAGCTCATTGAACGCACAGCGTCAGCTGATCAGCTCAGGTAACTCGCTTGACCAGGCATTCGAACGTTTGTCGTCAGGCTTCCGTATCAACAGCGCAGCAGATGATGCTGCAGGTCTGCAAATCTCAAACCGCTTAGGTTCACAGATTGACGGCCTTAACCAAGGTAACCGTAACGCTAACGACGGTATCTCTTTGGCGCAAACAGCTGAAGGTGCATTGGACGAAATTACCAATACTTTCCAGCGCGTTCGTACTTTGGCGCAGCAAGCTTCTAACGGTTCTAACACTGACGAAGACCGTGTTGCAATCCAGGAAGAAATTGATGCCCTGATGACCGAAGTTAACCGTATTGCAAGTGACACCACGTTCGGTGGCCAGAACTGCTTGACGGTACTTATGAAGCGAACTTCCAGGTTGGCGCTGATGCTAACCAGACTATCGGCATCACCATGACTCAGGTTGGTGGTACTGCTGCAGGTAACGATATTTCTGCAAATGGCGGCTTTACTCTGTCAGGTATTGCAGGTGCAGCATCTACTGTTACAGGTGACCAGGTTTCAACAATTGTTGGTTCTGTTTACGCTGCTGACGCCGATAACGCGACTTTCGCGGGCATGTTTGCTTCAGGTAATATCTCTGTTACATCAGAAGCTAACGCACAGGTTGTTTTAGCGGGTATGGACTCAATGATTGCGGTTGTTGATAAGAAACGTGCTGAACTGGGTGCTACTCAGAACCGTTTCCAGTCAACGATTCGTAACCAGGGTAACGTTTCTGAAAACTTGAGCGAAGCAAAATCACGTATTAAAGACGCTGACTTTGCCGCTGAAACTGCAAAACTGACTCAGGCTCAGATTCTGCAGCAGGCTTCTCAGACTATCCTTGCGCAGGCTAACCAGCGTCCACAGGCGGCTCTACAGCTGCTTGGATAATCTCTTCAGAGATAATCAGTTTACGCTTAAAAACCGGAGCTTTGGCTCCGGTTTTTTTATGTCTAAAAAAAGTACAATAAAAAACTAAAGTTTCTATTAAGGTCAGCCGATAACAAACATGGATAAGTGTTTTAAGTGCGTATGTGTGCTTAAATAGTATAAACAAAGTAATGGTGATCATTATGGCTGAACTTAAACTTGAAAGCTCTCAGCTTGCTTATAATGTTTCAACCGATAGAACCACGCCTTCTCCAGTTGTTGAAAAGAAAGAAAAGGTTATTGACACGGTTCAACAAGTGAAACAAGAAGGGCAAGAGAAGCAAACTGAGGCTAAGGCCAGTGAAAAGTCGGTGGCTGAGGTTGTAGAAGAAATGAATCAATCCGATGCAATTCGTAGTACCAGCCTTCAGTTTGTTATTGAAGAGCGCGGTGAACCACCGGTTGTTCAAGTGGTCGATAGAGATAGCGGTGAGATGATTCGCCAAATTCCATCCGAGCTGGTAGTGAAACTTTCTAAAGCTTTGGATGAAATGGCCGATAAGAACTCAGAGCGTACGGGTATTTTACTCGACCAGCAAATTTAATGTAGCAAGAGAGGAGAACGACTATGCCTTTATTTTCTTCCGCAGGTGTAGGTTCTGGTTTAGATCTGGAATCGATTATTCGATCGACGGTTGCTGCGACTAATCAACCTAAGCAAGCACAGTTTGCACGCGCAGAGCAGCGCTATTCGACTGAGCTTTCTGCGTTAGGAGCGGTTAAGTCAGCCCTCTCTAAGCTGGATGATGTTTTAGGAAAGCTTGCCGACCCTGACGAGTTTGCAAAGCGTACAGCAACGGTTACGCAACCAGCATCTGGCGATATTATTTCGTTTTCTGCAGGAACAGATGCAACTTCTGGGAATTTTGATATTGCGGTTAATCAATTAGCTCAGGGGTCTCGTGCTGTTTCCACTGCCGGAGCCTTTACCTCTTCTGAGCAGGTTATCACCTCGCAGGCAAGCACTCTAACCTTTGGCGCTGGCGCGGAAAGCTTTTCTGTCGCTGTTGATGCCAATGCGACTCTCGAAGATATTCGACAAGCCGTTAATAATTCAACGGACAATATTGGTGTAACTGCTAACATTATAAATACAGGAACCGAAGCGAAGCTGGTTTATAGTTCAGAGATAACTGGCGCTGGTAACGATTTAGAAGTCACTAACGATAATGCTGAGCTTGATGCCTTGTCGACAGTGGCTAATGGCGGTGGTGCGGGCGGCATGACTATTGCCGCGGGTGATGAAGCTACAGATGCTGAGATTGTCATTGACGGTATTGTCGCAACCAATAGTACCAATACTTTTACTGACGTGATTCAAGGGTCAACAGTGACAGCTGAAGCTGTTAGCGAAGCCGGTGAGTCAGCCTCGGTTGATATTGGCCGTGATCGCGAAGGTGTTACGAAGCTAGTTGATGAATTCATAAAAAGCTATAACGCTGTAGTCGACATCATGGATAAAGCGACCGATACCGGTCAGCCGTTGCAGGCAGATGCGACCATGCGAGGTTTGCAACGTCAGATGGTTAGTACATTATCAGCTAAAGTTAATAATGCCGGTGACTTTGAGACACTCTTCGATATCGGTTTAAGCCTCAATGATGAGGGTAAGCTAGAGAAAACCAATGTCGTAAGAAGCTTCGACGAAGCACTTGATCAGGATCTTGATTCTGTAGCCAGTGTATTTTCTGGTACAGGCGGGTTTGCGAAGCAATTTGAAGGGTTAATGGATAACTACATTAATTCGACCGGTTCTATTTCTTTCCGTGAAAAAGCCTTAAATGAGAACCTTGATCGTCTGGACGATGACCGTGAACGGCATTCATACCGTATGGACCAACTAGAGGCACGACTTCGTGAAAAGTACACGGGGTTAGATGTTATGTTGGCTCAAATGCAAAGCACACAGCAATATTTATCAGCGCAGCTATCAAATCTACCAGGGTTTGGTGGTAAAGATTCATAAAGCGTTGGAGGAGTAGAAATGAATAAGAAATTAAAAGGTTACACTCAGGGTTCACTAAGAGCTCGGGTCGCGGGCGCAGACCCTTATCAATTGGTGCAAATGCTGATGGGCGGTGCAATTGAAAATATCAGCTATGCAAAAGGCGCTATTCAGCGTGACGACCTGGAGAACAAGAGTGTCTATATTAGTAAAGCCTTAGCAATTATTGAGTCGTTAAGAGCCAGTCTTGAAATGGATGTTGGCGGCAGTGTTGCTGAAAACCTGAATGACTTGTATTTATACATGACCGAAAGACTGGCTGATGCTTCTATAAGTAAAGACGTAAACGTTTTGGATGAAGTAAGTGGTCTGCTAAAAGAGATAAAATCCGCATGGGATGCTATTCCAATGTCAGATCGCACGGTTGCTGTTAGTCAATTAGAGCAAGCTCAAGCGAGTGGCCTGTAAGAATGTCAGAAGACTTCAGTAGTCTCTCGCTAGAGCAGCTTCTTCTTAAACTTAAAGAGGAAGGGCTTAGCGAACAAGAGTGTTCAGCAATTATGCAGTGCTTGCCTGAGAAGGTCTCGGGAGTAATGAATAATGATAATCTGACGTACGAAGAAAAAGGGAAGACGATCCTCAGTTTTCAACGGGCGTTAGATGAGCAGAAAAAAAGGTTTGAGCATGAACGTAAGGAAGCTCAGCAGGCTCTTACGAAGTTAAATACTGGCAAAAAAACCATCCGTAATTATCAAGATATCGAGCCTGAATGACGTTGCGTAAACGTGCTTTTCATCGTACGCTTGGTGCTATAACCCGTTAGTAAGACTCAGCATGAAGTCAATAGAAGAACAACTTGCCCAACTCCTTAGCTCTGTAGAAACTCTAAAACAATTATCTGAACGCGAGCAGCAGTTTGCACAACACGCAGAGCAACGATTTGTAAAAAACTTACAGGCATTTCGTGAATACTATCCTCAGGTTGCTGATTCCATCGAAGCGTTTCAGTCAGATAATCCTTTAGAGCTATTTGTTACTAAGACTGGACTTGGCAATATTCGTGAGCGTTCTTCCGGAGTTCCAATATATGGCGATGATCCTGAGGCTCAAGTTGAAGAGCAGGTTAATCGTCAGTTAAGCACGCCTCAGGTTAATCATATTGATTTCTCTAAATTTGCCAGCGCCTCGGAGAGCGATGAGCGGGTACACGTTCGTTATGTAAGGCAATTAGGCGGTGTGATCGAAGAGTTGGGCGAGCCCGAGAAACTGACATCTATTGGCGAGTATTTCCCTACAGCCGTGGTTTTTGGATTGGGTTTGGGGTATCACATTCCTAAACTGGTTAGCCGGGTAAAATTTGATTACATCTACATAGTAGAGCCAGAATTCGAACACTTCTACCTTAGCCTGTTCTGTACTGACTGGGCCGCAGTGCTTGAACAAGTCAATGAGCATAGGGGCGTACTGGTATTTCATTTAGGAGCTAGTTACCAGAACTTTATTGACGATCTTTACTCGGTCAGTAAGGAAGTTGGTGCTTACTCTTTGACAAAGTGCTTTCTATACCGTCATTTTGATACCCCGTCAGTGAATGAGTTGATTAAGCAGTTTGTTGATCGGTTATTTGAAATTCATGGAGGCTATGGGTTTTATAATGACGCAACAACGGGACTGGCGCATACGGTTATAAACGCAGAGCGTGGTTTTAATATGTTGGCAAGGTCAGCATTTACCAGCCAGCGTTATGCTCGTTATCCTATCTACATTGTGGGTAATGGACCATCTCTGGATGCCTCCATTGATTTTATAAAAGAAACTCAGGATGAAGCGATAATTATTGCTGCGGGTACCGCGCTGCAGACGCTCATGAAGAACGGGATAACTCCTGACTTCCATACCTTGGTGGAGCGCCCCTATAGCACCTATGAAGCGCTTGTTAACACCCAGCCTGAGCAGGGGTATGAGCAAGTTAACTTGTTAACCATGACATTGATTTATCCGGAGGTTACTAAGCTCTACAACTGGGTGGGAATGGCAGGAAAAGGAACGGAAGCAGCCACTGCATTTTTGAATAAGTGCATGCTGGAAAAGTTGCGTAAAGGCGTTACCGGGCTTCCTTTTAGTAATCCTATGGTATCCAATGCTGCTTTATCCTACGCTGTAAGCTTGGGCTTTAAGCAACTTTATATGTTTGGTGTTGATAACGGTTATGCTGCCGATGGACAACATCACTCTAAGCACAGTGATTATTATAAGGGGAACTTGAAAAAGGTTGTTCAGCACGAAGCTAAGGTTGAGTTAAAAGGTAATTTTGGTGGTAAGGTCAGAAGCACTAATTTGCTTGCTATTTCGTCGCAGCAGATGGGGCGCTTGCTGGGCATGCCTAACCTGAAGTCTGTTGAGTGTTATAACGTGTCTAACGGCGCTTATGTCGAGCATGCTCTGCCACTTCGCCCAGAATTGGTCTTGCCGGAGTTCCAGACAGCCAGAAAAACCGATGTTATCCAGTTCATAAAAGAACAGCAGTTCGAAAATATACAAGTTGATGACTTTGAAGAGCGAATGGATTTCAAAGTGTTTTCTGAAATTTGTGACGACTTGATTGAAATTGGTGAAAGACCGATTCAGTCTCGCTCACAAGCAACGGATATACTGCGACGTCAATCAAATTACCTGAAGGCGTACTCGAAAACCGAATATGAATACATTTACCATATGTTATCCGGCGAACTCTTATACTTTCATTGCCCAATGTTGTCGGTCTTGTTTAGTAGAAACGAAGAGGCTGATTGTCTGGAAGCTTTCCATGAGTTAATGGCGTTATGGATCGA
>NZ_DFTS01000043.1:132334-141487 GCF_002383015.1 Idiomarina sp. UBA4206 | reverse complement strand
TTTACAGGAAGTAAAACAGACTTTCCACGAAGACTGGCGAACCCTCTGTGATATTCGGTTATAAGGTAAAGCCATCGTCAATGGTCAAATTGGTTCCGTTGATATAGTTAGCCTCGTCCGATAGTAAAAAAGTAATGCTTCCGCAAATGTCTTTAGCGCTCAGCATTCCGTGGCCGAGAGTTCTATCTTTATAGGCGCTTAATAATGGTGCAGGTTGACCATTTTCAATGCCGCCGGGAGACACACAGTTCACACGGAAGTTCGAGTCATTAATGTATTTGGCAAAGTACTTGGCCAGATGAATTAATCCCGACTTAACCGCTGCATACTCTACCGGCATCGTCATTGATGTTCCTTCGTAAATGGAGAAATCCGGAGCTTTAATGCCATAAATAGAGCTTAAAAGTACAACCGATAGTGGTTTTTGTTGTGACTTGAAGTGTCTTGCTGCGTGTTTTAACAGGCTAAAACAGGAGCCCAACTGGATAGCGACATTTTCATTGAATGAGGAGGAGGAGACTTCCAGCGCATCGGTACCATATTGACTATTTCTTGGGTAAGCGCAATTTACGATACCATCAATATCAGGGTACTGATTAAGTAATTGCTCTATATCGGTTTCCGAAGTGATGTCACAGACATGGGTAGTAATATTAGTAGAAGCCGTTTCATCAGAAGTGACATCAGCAGCGATAACGTGCCCATTTTTCTTCATAATATGTTGCACTACTTCCTGACCAATAAGGCCTTTTGCCCCCAGCACTAAGATTGTTTTTCCTGACAGCATTAGGTTTGCTCCGTCATTAACAGCTCTGCAAATTTAAAATCGATAATATCATCAATATCAACGGCCCGCTCTCTGGGCACTTCTATTGCGGTGGCTTTACCGTCAAAGAGTCCTTTTGCGCTCAACACAAAATCAGTCGTTGCTGCATAAACACAGGTTGTTATGTTGTAAGCTTTAGGCGCATCCTGGCGTCGAATAACTTTGCTATCTGAGTTAAACATTAAGCTCGCATATTGCTCATCATCTAACGTGACCATATTAAAACTGGGATGATGATTAGAGGGTGTAACCGATAGACAGATATCCGCATCGGACTGTTTTAGTCGGGAGATAGCTGAATTAACATCAGCAACAGTCGTTAAGGGACTTGTTGCCGGCAGACTGACAAATGTTTCGAAAGCTCCCGTATGCTGCGTCACCCAGGTTATGGCATGCTGCCAGGATAGCCACTCCGGACTGTCATCAGTGGCAAGTTCTTTTGGACGGTCAATAACTTTAGCTCCGCCTTTGCGTGCAACATGAGCGATATCGACATCATCAGTTGATACATAGATGTCATCAATAAGCTCGCTAGTCTGAGCGCAATCAATTGAATATTGAATTAAAGGTTTATTACACAGTGGCTTGATATTTTTTCCAGGAAGCCCTTTAGAGCCCCCTCGTGCAAAGACGAAAGCAATAGTTTTAGACATTTTGGGCGCGCTCTCTAATACGTTGAATGATGTGTAAAACCTCAAGTCCTTCGTTTAGGCTAACCGTGTTTTGCTTTTGAGCGGTGAAGTCAATGAGCATATCCAGATACATATTGTTCTTGTCGTACTTGCTGTCATCAAAGAGTATCGTAACGCCGTCAGCATCAAATTGAGTAATGGTGTTGGCTATCAAGTCCCACTCAATTCGCGCTTTTTCGGCAATGATAGTGCATTTTCGATGAGGTCTTTTTTGTAAGAAGTCGAGATGGATCGTAGCTAGCGCGTCATTCTTTAGCTTTATCTGGGCATCGACTATTTCTTCAACATTGGTATTTAGCTCATGCGAACGACGTAGTGAAGCAGACAAAACCTGATCGACTCCGAACAGCCAGTTGATGTAATCAAGTTCGTGGCTCAGTTCGTTCAGTGCTCCGCCGCCTAAGTCTGAACGTGCCGATACCGATTGACTGTAATCGGTGCCGGGACGCCAGTCTGGTAGGTACTGACCGACTTCTGCGTTAACGTTGTATATCTGGCCTAGTTGCTTTTGCTCAATTAGCTGTTTCATAAATTGAGCAGAAGGCAGGTATCTCAAACAATAGGCGACGCCGGCTAACTTATTCTTACTTAAGCTCAACGAGTCGGAGAAATGCAGCCCCTGGGTATAGTCTTGCGCCAGCGGCTTTTCGATTAGTGTCGGTATATTTAAATTAAGACAATGGCTGGCATGCGCCACATGGAAATTGGCGGGTGAAGCGACAACAGCAAGCTCAAAAGAGGAATCCAGTTCGTCAAGCGTAATTAGAAGATCGGCATCTGCCGGGCACGATGTGTTGCCACTACCGGAACGGATAGCGCAGACCGTCGCTTTAGGGAACAAATTTTTGATATTACGCATATGGCGTTGCCCGATATTACCGCAACCAATAACTGCCGCTTTCTTCATATTATAAATCCAGGTTGATAATATCGAGCTGCGCTCGTTTGTAGTCCTCAATACGGCCTATATCCAGCCAGTACTCACGTACCGGATACATGACAACATCCTTTTCTTGTTCAATGGATGACTCAAGTAGTGAGGGCATATCGATGTATCGGTTCTTGGAAACCGATCGTCTTAGTTCCGGGCTGACAATATAAATACCAGCGTTAATAAAGTAGTGCTCTACTGGTTTTTCTTGCATGTTAATGACTTTATTGTCTTGTCCCTGAATGACACCGAAGGGTACTTGATATTCGTAGTCCCTGACGCACATAGTGGCATGAGCCTTTTGCTTGTTATGAAACTCTAAGACTTTTTCAAAATCGACATTGGTCAGGACGTCGCCATTTATTAAGAATAAAGGGAGGTCGGGGACATCATTAGGCAATAACCCTAAAGCACCGCCGGTTCCCAGGGGCTCTTTTTCATGTACGTAAGTAATATTCACTTTCCACTTTGAGCCATCGCCAAAGTAATCCTTAATCATTTCAGGTAAATAATGAGTGGAAATATAAAAGTTTTTAAACCCAGAGCGAATAAAGCTGTTGAGGACAATTTCCAGTATCGGTTTGTCACCCACTTTAAGCAGAGGTTTGGGGCAGTTATCGGTTAGCGGGCGTAAGCGGGTACCAAAGCCTCCGGCCATTATAAAAACCGGGTTTTCATAGGTTCTGCCTGAACCGGTTTTGTTGAGTGTTTCCAGCCCAACAACCTTTCCTTTTTCAACCAAAGGTATTGCTAATAGCCCCTTGGACTCCATGAGTTTAACGGCGTCTTTTCTGGTGACATTTTTGGGAGCGGTTACGGGCGTTTTATTCATAACATGCTCGACCGGAGCATCGAGACCGACACCTTTTATTAAATGTCGACGAATATCACCATCAGTTACTACACCGACTAAGTGTTCAGTATCATCAATGACTAACGCAATTCTTAAAGCTGCATTATCGATTACTTTGAGTGCTTCAAGAATGCTCTGATTAGATTTCAATAAAATATTATGCCAACGGTAACTCATCGCTTTTCCTTTATTGGCGTAACGGTCATTTTTGGAGCGTAAACTATATGGTTATCGGGTATCGATTTATTCACTGTCGCACCAGCAGCAATAATAGAGTTATGACCGATAGTGAGCCCCTGAATGATGTTTGCACCTGTACCAATGTGCACGTTATTTCCAACATTAACACCGCCTGATAGATTAGCGCCAGGCGCGATATGACAATTCTGTCCAACTGTTACATCGTGCTCAATAATAGCCCCGGAGTTGATAATACTGTTCTCTTTAATTAAAGCTCCTGAGTTAATAATTGCTCGGGGGAGAACCTGTACACCAGTGTTTAACGTTGCATTATCAGAAATAATGGCAGAGGGATCGTTTATTGACATAAAATCGTATCCCCTTGTTGCAAAAAACTGATATATCTCCTGCCTTTTGTGATCGTAGGGGAGGCTGCCCAGGCCATTAATTAGAACGATATCATTTGTGTCAAAGGTTAATACATCGTTGTCGCTTTGGAGCCACTGTAGTTGCTTAAAAGCAGCACCGGGATGTTCAGGAGAAACCACCGCAAACAAGGAAATATTGTTTCGGATGCATAGGTCCAGGCAGACACTGGCGTGGCCACCTGCTCCAACGAGTAAAACTTTCTTATCACTCAAAAATGAGTTCTCCAGCTTCATAATTCTGTTTACAAATTTTGCCCTGAATATGCCAGTAGTAAATTGGGGAGAGTCCTCCGCCAGGTCTTTTTACGGCGATATCTTCTTTAGTAATGACTTGTCCTGCTTTTAGTCTACGTGCCGCGACTAAGCTTCTGCGAGCAATCGGTTTATTGTTAATCTCACTTTTTGTCGGGCGTTTTATACCGTCACCAAGCGCTTTCTCTATCGTCCTAATTGACGTCACCATTTGCTTCAACTGTTCAGGTTCCAGTGACGCTTTGTGATCGGGACCCTCTAAATGGCGATCCAGAGTGAAATGCTTTTCGATAATGCGTGCGCCTTTTGCCGCTGCGGCAATGGGAATAATAATACCGTCGCTATGATCAGAGTATCCAACAGGAAGCTTGAACGCCTGATGAATCGTATCCATTGCGTTTAAGTTTATCTCATCGAAAGGCGCGGGATACTCAGTGGTACAGTGCAAAATAGTGACTTTGTCCTGCAGCACTCGTTGCCCTTCAGAAGAGGCATAAGCGGCTTCAAAATCTGTTAGTGCAGGTTTTTCTGTTGTTTTATCGAGATAGCCAAAGGCAATAATGGCCAATGCGGTTTCTATTTCAGCCAGGGTTGCCATACCGGTAGAAACAACTAAGTCACATTGCGTTCGCGCGTGGGCCAGCAAAAAAGGCGCATTGGTTATCTCGCCTGATGGCACTTTCAGACGTTTTAGCCCTAAGTCATTGACTAGAAAATTAAGGCTCTCATCATCAAACGCGGTAGAAAGGAATTCTATTCCCAATTCGTTGCTGTACGCCACCAGTTCATAATGTAACTCAGGCGGTAACTCGAGTCGTTTAAGCATGTCATACTGGCTTTCTTTCTTGCCGGTGTTTTCAGTTTGGTAGTTTGCTTGCTGAGCTTCTTTAGTCACCAGTTTGTCGGCTTTAAAAGTTTGAAATTTAACGATATCAGCTCCCGCATCTCTGGCTGCTTTTATTAGCTCTCTGGCCAGTTCCGGGTCGCCATTATGATTAACCCCAGCTTCTGCAATAATTAGGGTCATTGGCTCTCTCCAGTATCGTAAAAAGTCTTCGTTCTATTCAAATTAGCAGACTTAAGAATGTCAATGATTTTACGGCTGGCGTTGCCTTGTCCGTATGGGTTATTGATATTTTCACCGATCTCCGTAGTAACTGCTTTATCTATTGCGTTGACGATAGCATCGTATGAACATTCGCAATGAAGGACACTTTTCGCTGCTAAGCGACCCAACTGGCGCTGACCTATATTGACAGTCGGTGTATTGAAAGAGGGAACCTCGATAATTCCACTCGAAGAGTTTCCGATTACTGCACTGGCATGTTTAATAGCGCTTAAGTAACGCTGCTGACCTAATGATGGAATGGCTATAACGCGATTTTCATTTGCATCTGCATATTGCTCAATCAGCGGAATAATTTGTCGTCCGCCATCATCAGCATTCGGGTAAGTGAAAATGACGTCAAACTCAGGATAGTTATCCAGAGCTTGAGTCAAGTTTCTGAAAGTTTCAACCGGCGGTTCGTCAGCTAATGTTACCGGGTGGTATGTGACAACGAAAAAGTCCTTGCGCAACTCAAAGCCAAGGGATTCGGCAAGCTCTTTGTGGTCTAGCAGTTCTGTGCGTGCTATGTGATCTAAGCCGAGTGCACCGACATTAAAAACACGCTCCGGTGTTTCACCGAGCTGAATGACTCGCTGTCGGTATTTTTCTGTTGCGGTAGCATGCAGATAACTTAACTTGGTAATGGCATGGCGAATGGCGTCATCATAGGCACCTTCGGTAATTTCACCACCGTGAATATGCAGTATCGGTATTCGCATTAACATAGCAGACTGGGCTATTCCTAAAGCTTCATAACGATCACCCAGAATAACCACAACATCAGGCTGTAGTCTGGTTAAGGCATCGGCGTAACCGATAATACCCATGCCAAGGCTTTTAACGGTACCCTGTGCTGTATCTGAGGAGAGCAGCATTTCGACTTTCTCATCAATTTTAAAGCCATCTTGTTCGATGTGCTTCGCGGTATAACCGAATTCCGGTGATAAGTGCGAACCAGACGCTATAACCTGCAAATGAAATGCTGGGTCTTCACATAAATCGCGAAGCAGCCAGTATAAAAGTCCGTAATCAGCCCGGGTTCCGGTAAAAACGGTCACCTTCATTGGTCACCCCTCTTTAAAATGGGTGAACTTGGTATATTCACCAAACGGGATTGTATATCCTCTGATACCGTCAGCTTACCACGTGGGCAACGCTCGAACATGGGAAGTCTATTCATTAAATGCCATGCTGGACGACACATAATCCCAGCGTTATTTTGTTCTTCAATGACAGTATTGCGCAGGTCACTATGCTCACACAAAATAGCATTTAACCAAAAGTTGGAGCGACACTCTGAAGGTTCATCGATAAACTGGAAACTGGAGCTTTTAAAGAACGCCTTGTATTGTTCTGCAAGTTCACGTTTTTTCTCAATAAATGTTTCCAGGTGACTCATTTGTGCGCAACCTAAAGCTGCATTAAGGTTTGGCATTCGGTAATTAAAGCCCGGTTCGTCATGATAGAACTCGTAGGGATGAGCAGCCTTAGCTGTTGTGGTTATGTGCTTTGCTCTATGACCTTCGGTTTCATCGGCACACAGCAGCATACCACCGCCGCCAGTGGTAATAATTTTGTTGCCGTTAAAGCTCAGTGCTGAAAAACGAGCTTTAGTTCCAGTGTGCTGCCCCTTATAAAATGAGCCTAAACTCTCAGCTGCATCTTCTACCAGCTCGATGTTCCACTTGTTACATATAGCCAGTAATTCATCTAACTGAACCGGGTGCCCAAAAGTATGCATAGGAACGCAGGCACGGATTTTTCGCTTAGACGTTTTATGAATGCAATTTTGTTCATCTGTTATTGCATGTTCTTCAAGAAAGGATTCAAGTGCTATAGGGCACATTCCCATGGTCTGATAAGCCACATCGATAAAAATTGGCTCAGCACCCATGTGATGAATTGCATTGCAGGTTGCGACAAACGTCAATGCCTGAGTAATGACATAATCACCGCTCTGAACACCCGCCATATACAAAGCGGCGTGAAGAGCTGCGGTACCATTGACTGTTGCTATTGCTCTATGAGCTCCGGTAAAAGCCTCCACTTGGTTCTCAAAACTAGTGACGTATTCACCGACGCTGGAAACAAAGGTGCTTTCTATCGTGTCGAGAACATTTCGTTTTTCCCGTTGGCCAAAGGTTGGCGCGTGCAAGGGAATAAACTCATTGGTCTGGTAGAGTGACCGGATAAACTCGCTGAGTTGAGATGTCGTTGGTGACATAAGGCTAATTCACATTTTACCGTCGAGGTACTTGCCAGTTTCTTTATGATCAAAGTTTGGCAGCAAAGTACAAAAGAGATCAATGATATCCTGTTTATTCCAGCATTTTGACTGCTTGAGTTTAAGGATTTCGTGTTCAAAGTTTTTCAGTAAGTCAGATGAATAATTCAGCTCATTTTTAACCACACCGATATTGCGAAAGCGTTCCATTTCGATAGTTTCATCGTGAGTGAAAAACTCTTCAAAGCCTTTTTCTCCGGTGGTGTCACTTCCCGTAAAAAGGCATGGCCACTGGCCTTTTTCTGGTAATGTTAAAGCCAGCGCTCTTGCTTCATCTTCTGACTGACAAAGTACGGGTTCTAAGCCTCTTTGCTCTAAGTATTTCTCGGCAATTTCAGAAAAAGTAATCAAGTGCAGAGCTTCACTCAGCTTTGGGAAAAAGATGTCTCTGTTTTCGCCGAAAATACAGGACATAAGGCACAATTCGCCTGACTCTTTCGGAGTAACGAAGTAGCGTTTAATATCGTTGGGCGCAACAATCGGCTGCCTTTTCTGAATACGTTGGTTAAAACCATGCAAGAGCGAGCCATCAGAAAATGCGACATTGGCGAAACGAGCTGTTGATATATCCACTTGTTCACTGCGCCTCATTAAGAACATTTCCATGATTCGCTTTGACGCTCCCATCATGTTGACTGGGTTCGCTGCTTTGTCGGTTGAAACACAAAAATACTTTTGGCTGCCATGTTTAATCGCGTGTTCAATGCTTTTGTCGGTATTGAAGATATTAACGTCGAGCATCCGCATTAATGTGAATGGATCTTTTTCGCTACGAACATGCTTTAAAGCCGATAAATTGAGGACATAATCATACTGCCCGTAGTGGTTCATTAAAGCTTCGAACTCCAATGAGCCAATATCCAGAGCAAAGGTTTTAAAGTCGCCATTGATATAGCCCAGCGAGCTACGGACATCTCTGACCAGCTCAACTAAGTTGTTTTCACTAATATCAACGACATGAAGCCGTTTAGGAGAGCGTTTAAAGATTTCTTTAACGACCGCCTGGCCAATTGAACCTGCGCCACCTAAAACAAGGAAGCTGGAAGAAGAAACTTGTTCGCAAAGTTCCATTTCGTGATGTTGGATATCGCCAGAGAACAGCTCTCGATCGCGACCAATTAACGATAAAATATTATCCACGTTATGTATTTTATGAGTCTGAATTGGTTATAGATTGTAATCGGCAGAGTATGCTATGTCTTGAGTTAATGCAATTTGAAGTGGGGGTATTTAAGGGATAATGGTTACTCGTTTCGTCCTGTTTTAACAAAAACAAAAAAACCGGCTCAAAAGCCGGCTTTTCTTTCCCTGCGCCTAAGCCCAGGTCAGTAATTCTTCTTACAGTGCTTTGATCTTAGCATTCAAACGGCTCTTATGACGTGCCGCTTTGTTTTTGCTGATAAGACCTTTAGTTGCGTAACTGTCCAGCATTGGGGTTACGTCTTTCATTGCAGTGTTTGCTGCATCTTTGTCTTTCTTTTCAATAGCTGCGATTACACGTTTAAGGTAAGTACGCATCATTGAACGACGGCTTGCATTGTGGCGGCGATTTTTCTCGGCCTGAATCGCACGCTTTTTAGCAGACTTAATGTTAGCCAA
>NZ_DFTS01000043.1:120732-132246 GCF_002383015.1 Idiomarina sp. UBA4206 | reverse complement strand
GCAGACTTAATGTTAGCCAAGGTGAACTCCTAAATTCATTAACAGAACGCTTCTCTTATAAAGGCCGCAGATTATGCCTTTTCTGCTGTAAAAGTCAACAGCGAAAAGGGAAAAACTCACCGCTTTAAGTCAGGTTTTGATAAAATAGCATCCACCATTGGTCTCAGTTACAATCAAAAACAGAAACTTAGCTGTCAGCCGAAAGGATCTCTCTTGTCAAAAGCTTTGCTCCGTTCAGGATTTATCGTCAGTGCTATGACTCTTATATCGCGTGTATTGGGTTTGGTGCGCGATGTGGTCATTGCCAACCTGATGGGTGCCGGTGCTGCAGCGGATGTGTTTTTCTTTGCCAATAAGATCCCTAATTTCTTACGCCGACTTTTTGCCGAGGGTGCGTTCGCGCAGGCGTTTGTACCGGTTCTGACTGAATATAAGCAGGGTAAAGAGTTGCCGGAACAGCAACTATTGATAGCTCGGGTATCCGGTACTTTAGGTACTATTGTTACTGTGGTGACAATCTTCGGCGTGGTCGCTTCCCCGGTTGTGGCAGCGCTTTTCGGCATGGGTTGGTTTTTAGATTGGTGGAACGACGGGCCGCAAGGGGACAAGTTTGTACTGGCCAGTGACCTACTTCGTATTACATTTCCTTACTTGTGGTTTATTAGTTTTACCGCCATGGCAGGAGCCATACTCAATACTCTGGGTAAATTTGCGGTAGCGGCTTTCACCCCGGTGTTTCTGAATGTCGCCATTATTGCGGCGGCTATCTGGCTGGCGCCGCAATTAGAGCAACCGGAATACGGACTGGCCTGGGGCGTATTTTTTGGTGGGTTAATTCAGCTTTTATTTCAGCTGCCGTTTCTTAAAAAAGCCGGGTTGCTGGTTAAGCCCCAATGGGGCTGGAAAGATCCAGGCGTAACCAAAATTCGCAAACTGATGTTACCGGCTATCTTTGGTGTATCGGTTAGCCAAATTAATTTGCTGTTGGATACCCTCATTGCCAGCTTCTTAATGACAGGCTCCATTAGCTGGCTTTACTACTCGGATCGGTTGCTGGAATTCCCACTTGGGCTATTTGGTATTGCCATTGCCACGGTTATTTTGCCGGCGCTTTCTTCAAGCCACGTAGACCAGTCAAAAGAAAACTTCAGTTCTACCCTCGACTGGGGCATTCGTATGGTGCTGTTGTTGGGTGTACCGGCCATGGCGGGGCTTTTTGTACTAGCAGAGCCCATGCTCATGGTGTTGTTCATGCACGGCGCCTTCAGCCCGGACGACGCACGTATGGCGTCGTACAGTCTTATGGCCTATTCCACAGGCTTGTTGAGCTTTATGATGGTGAAAGTGCTGGCGACGGGCTTCTACTCCCGGCAGGATACTAAGCGACCGGTGAAGTACGGTATTATTGCTATGGCGGCAAACATGGTGTTTAACATTGCTTTGGCCATTCCTTTTAGTTATGTCGGATTAGCCCTGGCAACGGCAGCCTCTGCGGCTATTAACGCGGGGTTGTTGGGCGTTACTTTATGGCGTGAAGGCGTGCTGAAAAAGCAACCGGGAACCGGACGCTTTATACTCCAGGTGCTGTTTGCCACCACGGCGATGATAGCGGGTGTGCTGTGGTTGAGCCCGGACATTGATGCGTGGCGAACCAGTTCTCTAGTTGAGCGACCCTGGCTTTTGGCGCAGGTGATTGGGTTCGGCGCGCTGATTTATATTGCTGTGCTTGTAATAACCGGTATGAGGCCACGACATTTCCGTGCGCGTGAGTACTGATTATCGCTTCAGTATCAGTTATAATCGCGTCTTTTCCGGAAAACATTAAGATTGTGCGGGCATGGAACTGATTCGCGGTACTCATAACCTAAGAGCTGAGCATAACGGCTGTGTGTTGACCATCGGTAACTTTGATGGTGTTCACCTGGGCCATCAGGCGGTATTGAGTCAGGTCCGTGAAAAAGCGCAGCAGCTGGGCGTCCCTTCAGCGGTAATGACCTTTGAGCCGCAACCGCAAGAGCTTTTTCAACCTGAAAAAGCCCCTGCACGGCTAACCAATTGGCGTGAAAAGTATCTCGCTCTACAGGCTCAAAATGTCGACCGACATATTGTCATTGAATTTAATAAGAAGTTTGCCAGTCAGCCAGCTCGTGAGTTTATTGAGCAGACTTTGGTTGGCAAGCTGGGTGTTAAGTTTCTGGTGGTAGGCGACGATTTTCGTTTTGGCTATAAACGTGAAGGCGACTTTGAGTTGCTGCAAAATGCCGGTAAAGAGCTGGGTTTTGAAGTGGTGGACACCCGCAGTTATCGCCAGCAGCAACAGCGCGTAAGCAGTACTGCCATACGCCAGGCATTAGAGCAAGGCGACTTTGATCTGGCGGAACAAATGCTGGGCCGGCCTTATCAAATGTGCGGGAAAGTCGTACACGGGCGAAAGAATGGTCGAACTATTGGTTTTCCTACCGCTAACGTGCCGCTAAAGCGCTTAAAAAGCCCGCTACACGGGGTGTTCGCGGTAACTGCTCAACTTGGTAAGGGCGGAAAAACCTATTCCGGTGTCGCTAACTCAGGAACCCGGCCAACATTAAATGGCGATGAAGTACAGCTGGAGGTGCATTTGTTTGAGTTTTCAGGCAATCTGTACGGTCAGCAGATGACGGTCACGCCAGTGGCCAAATTGCGTAACGAGCAACGGTTTGCGTCGTTACAGCACTTACAAGAACAAATTGAAAAAGATGCCGCCCGCGCACGTGATGCATTAGCGTGCCGGAGTCAGTAACTATGCGGAAATGGAAACAGTGACCCATGAGTGATTACAAACACACCTTAAACTTGCCAGACACAGCGTTCCCTATGCGCGGTAACCTGGCTCAGCGCGAGCCAAAAATGCTGGAGCAGTGGTATGAGGCTGACCTGTACGGTCAAATTCGTCAAGCTAAAGCGGGCAAGCCTAAATTTATTCTGCACGACGGCCCTCCGTATGCGAACGGGCAAATTCACATTGGTCACGCCGTAAATAAAATTTTAAAAGACGTTATTGTTAAGGCAAAAACCTTAAGCGGCTTTGATGCGCCTTATGTACCGGGCTGGGACTGCCATGGTCTGCCCATTGAGTTGCAGGTAGAAAAAAAGCACGGTAAGCCGGGTAAAAAATTAAACCTGGCAGAATTTCGTGAAAAATGTCGCGAATATGCCATGACCCAAATTGATCAGCAACGCACAGACTTTAAACGTCTGGGTGTGTTAGGTGACTGGGATAACCCTTACCTGACCATGAACTTTAAGCAGGAAGCGGACAGTGTTAGGGCTTTGGCAAAAATCATTGATAATGGTCATTTGCACCAGGGCTTTAAGCCGGTTCACTGGTGTACAGACTGTGGTTCAGCGCTGGCTGAAGCGGAAGTGGAATATCAGGACAAAAACTCACCGGCTATTGATGTGCGTTTACCGGTTGCCGCAACGGCGGAAACCGTCGAGCGTTTCAGCACGCCGGAAGGGCATGTCGGTGAAGGCGATGTCAGCATGGTTATCTGGACCACGACTCCGTGGACCATTCCTGCTAACCGCGCTGTTACTCTGGCAGAAGGGCTTGAGTATACGTTAGTACAAATTGAAGCTGGCGATGACCAGCCTGCAGAGCGAGTAATTCTTGCTGATGATTTGGTTAACGACTGCATGGAGCGCTGGAATATTACCCACTACCACAAACTGGGCTTCTGCAAAGGTAAAGACTTAGAAGGTCTGCAGCTACAGCATCCGTTGTTTGAGTTGCAGGTGCCGGTAATACTGGGTGACCACGTAACCACTGAAAGCGGTACCGGTTGTGTGCATACGGCACCAGGCCATGGTGTCGATGACTTCCTGGTAGGCCAACGATACGGTATTGAAGTTTATAACCCGGTTGGTGATAACGGTGTGTACAAAGACGATACGCCACTGTTTGCCGGGCAGCATGTATTTAAAGCAAACGAGCCTATTGTCGACAAGCTCCGTGAGGTCGGTAACTTGATGCATGCAGAAAGCTACCGTCACTCATACCCGCATTGCTGGCGCCACAAAACGCCAATTATTTTCCGTGCAACGCCGCAATGGTTTATCAGCATGGACAAGAAAGGTTTGCGTGCCGGTGCGTTAGATCAAATCAAAAAAGTGGGCTGGTTCCCTGAGTGGGGACAAAGCCGCATTGAATCTATGGTAGAAGGGCGCCCGGACTGGTGTATTTCACGTCAACGCACCTGGGGTAACCCCATTGCTATTTTCGTCAATCGCGAGACCGATGAGCTTCATCCAAACACGCTGGAGCTGATGGAAAAGGTCGCTCAGCTTATTGAAAAAGAAGGTGTTCAGGCGTGGTTTGATTTAGAGCCGGAAACGCTGCTGGGCGATGAAGCTGACAAATACCGCAAAGTAACCGACACGTTAGATGTCTGGTTTGACTCGGGTGTTACGCATCACTGCGTACTGCGTGAGTTTGATGGCCTGCGCTGGCCCGCTGACTTATATTTAGAAGGTTCGGATCAACACAGGGGCTGGTTCCAGAGCTCGTTGGTTACTGGTGTGGCTATGTATGAGGAAGCGCCATACCATCAGGTTCTGACTCACGGCTTTACTGTGGATGCACAGGGCCGCAAGATGTCGAAGTCTATCGGGAACGTAGTTGCTCCGCAGGACGTGATGAATAAGCTGGGTGGCGATATTCTGCGCTTATGGGTTGCATCAGCAGATTATTCCGGCGAAATGACGGTTTCTGATGAAATTCTTAAACGCTCTGCGGATGCGTATCGTCGCATTCGTAATACGTCGCGCTTCTTATTAGCGAACTTAACCGGTTTTGACCCTAAAACGGACTTAGTTGCCAGAGAAGACATGGTTGAACTGGACCGCTGGATTGTGGGTCGGGCCGCTGACTTGCAGAAAGAACTGCTGGAAGCTTACGACAACTATCAGTTCCATAGCGTAGTGCAGAAGCTTATGCATTTTTGCTCAATTGAACTGGGTAGTTTCTATCTGGACATCATTAAAGACCGTCAGTACACCGCAAAGTCGGAAGGACTGGCTCGTCGTTCTTGCCAGACAGCGCTGTATCATATTGCTGAGGCACTGGTGCGCTGGATGGCACCAATTTGTAGCTTTACTGCTCAGGAAATTTGGGACTTGCTGCCGAACGAGCGCAGTCAGTATGTCTTTACCGAAAACTGGTATCAGGGCTTTGATAAATTTGCCGGTGTGAAAGACGATGAAAACGCCTTCTGGATGCAGTTGCTGGAAATTCGTGACGTGGTTAATCAGGCACTGGAGCAGTCACGCCGTAACGATGTTATTGGTGGTTCATTGCAGGCCGAAGTGACCTTGTATGCTGATGATAAGCTGGCGACCTCTCTGAACCGTTTAGGTGAAGAACTGCGTTTTGCACTGCTGACATCAGAAGCGCAAGTGGCTTCTATTAATGATGCACCTGCCGACGCAGTTAAAGCTGAAAAGATGGCGTTGGCGGTTAGTGTGACGAAGTCGGAATACAAGAAGTGCGAGCGTTGCTGGCATCATCGCCAAGAGGTTGGCACATTAGAGAGCCATGCCCATTTATGCCAGCGTTGTGTAACTAATATTGAAGGTGAAGGTGAGGAGCGTCGTTTTGCCTGATTTTGCTAACCAGACTAACCGTGCAACCGGGCTACGTTTTTTGTGGCTAACCTTGTTGCTGGTGGTTGTTGATCAAATTACGAAGATTTGGGTTGCAGGTGAATTTGAGCTTTACGAAAGTCGGGTTGTTATTGAAGGCTTATTTAACTTCACCTACGTGCACAACTATGGTGCCGCATTTAGCTTTCTAAGTGACGGTGGTGGTTGGCAGCGTTGGTTCTTTACCGTTATCGCTATTGCTATTAGTGCTGTTTTGCTTATCTGGATGCGTCGTAACCCGGTAGGCTTGTGGCGCCAGAACCTGGCCTTTTCGCTGATTCTGGCAGGGGCTATTGGTAATGTCGCTGACCGTTTAATGTACGGCTATGTCATCGACTTTTTTGATGTGCACTATCAGGGGTGGCATTGGCCGGCCTTTAACGTAGCGGACATGGCTATTACTATTGGTGCTGCACTCATGTTGTTGGAAGCTTTTTTTGATAACCGTCGGGATAAAGCCGAAGACGGTCACAAGCAGTAAGGAGTTTCGTTTGAGTCGTTTACCTATTGAGCACGGACGTGAAGTGGTTATGCATTTCACCATTAAACTGGCCGATGGTTCGGTTGCGGACAGCACCAAAATGTCTGGCAAGCCGGCGAAGTTTCGTATGGGCGATGGTAGCCTGACGGAAAACTTTGAAGCTTGTCTGGTCGGCCTGCGTGAAGGCGCCGAGCGTGAGTTCACATTAGAGCCCAAAGACGCTTTTGGCGAACCCAACCCGGACAACTACTACTATGTCGACTCGGCAAAGTTTAGCGACGAAACAAAACCGGAAGTTGGCGCTATTTTGGCGTTTACTCAACCCGATGGTACCGATTTACCGGGAATTGTTCGTAAAATTGAAGGTCCAACAGTGACCATCGATTTTAATCATCCGTTAGCCGGACAAACGGTGATTTTTGAAGTAGAAATTATCAGCGTTGAGCCGTGACTGGTTAAACAAGCGGGCTGAGCGCAGGAGGAAATGATGCAGATTTTGTTGGCGAACCCACGTGGCTTTTGTGCCGGAGTTGATCGCGCTATTACTATAGTCGAGCGGGCCCTGGAAATATTCGAGCCGCCGATTTATGTGCGTCACGAAGTGGTTCACAACAAGTATGTCGTCAGCAAGCTGCGCGATGCCGGTGCGGTATTTGTGGAAGAGTTGCACGAAGTGCCGGACGACCAAATCGTTATTTTTAGCGCTCATGGCGTTTCTCAGGCGGTCAGACAAGAAGCCAAAGATCGCGGTTTGAGGGTGTTTGATGCCACGTGTCCCTTGGTAACCAAGGTTCATATGGAAGTGACGCGTGCCAGTCGAAAGGGACATGAATGTGTACTCATTGGCCATGCGGGACACCCGGAAGTTGAAGGCACCATGGGTCAGTATAAGAACGCCGATGGTGGTATCTACTTAGTTGAATCGCCTGAAGACGTGAATAAACTGGAAGTGAAAGACTCGAAAAACCTCCATTATATGAGCCAGACAACCTTATCGGTTGATGACACCGCCGATGTTATAGAGGCTTTACGTCAGAAGTTTCCTGACATTAATGGTCCACGTAAGGACGACATCTGCTACGCCACTCAAAACAGGCAGGATGCGGTGCGTGAATTAGCCAGTGATGCCGATGTTATGCTTGTGGTGGGCGCACGTAATAGCTCAAACTCAAATCGCTTACGCGAACTTTCAGAGAAAATGGGAACTCCGGCTTATCTAATTGATGATGCCAGTTGTATCGACAAAGCCTGGTTAGAAGGTCACGATAAAGTTGCGGTAACCGCTGGCGCTTCTGCACCAGAAGTGTTGGTGAAGGAGGTTATTGCTAAGCTGCAGGAGTGGGGTGGTAAAACCGCCATTGAACTCAGTGGTCGTGAGGAAAATATCACTTTCTCAATTCCGCCAGAGCTAAGGCCGCACCCGGCAGCGTAACGCTAATATCTAGCGCACGAGCGATGCGTTTTAACGTATTGCTCCTTCTCACTTTTTCACATGAAAGCAATTGAGGAATCTTCGCAAAGCTGATACTTAAGTTATTGCTAATTTTATCGAGACAGCCAGATTTTCAATAAATACCTATTTTCTTCTCTCCAGGTTATTTCAACATCCATAGAAGCGTTGTTTTCGTCTATTGAATTAACATCTGAATGGATAATAAAACCGTTTGAAATGACTTCAGGTGATGGGGAAGAGCCATTTATCCAGTCAATATGGGTGTCTTGTATATAGCGATTCAAAACTTCGACGGCCTGGGCTTTGCGCTTTGCTTTTTCAATAGCGCCTAACCCAATCTGAAGCAGCTGCTGACTACTGACAGCCCAAATAGCGACTATTGCAGAAGCAACCAAGGTTTCGGTCAGGGAAAAACCTTTACTTTTGCGCTGACTCATAATGTTCTTTCTGTCGGTTAAAATCGGCTTCTAACTGGCCAGAAAGTACTTGCCACTGATGCTCTTGCTGAGCTTCCAGCATTTGCGCGTAGAAAAACAGGGCAGCGATGCTTGCGGAGCTTAGACTAATGAGTGTTACTAAGGTGAGTATTAACGCGAATCCTTTCGCTTGCATTGTGAACATCCTTCTCTGTGGTTAAGAGCATAGGGCTAAGAAAATATCGTTATGCTTCGTTTAAACGGTTGCTCTTGTACGCCGTTTTTAGTGACTCGTGAAATAATCAGTGTAATAAAAAGCTTTGAGGCGCCGTCAGCCACTGGCGGAACACTGGTTTCAACCATTAACTCCTGAACCTCAAACTGTGTCTTGTCGGTCAGTGACTGCCAACCATACCCTGAACAGTCCAGTGTCATAGGGTTATGCTGTAACTGGGAGTTCCTGACCCGAAAGCCAACCGACCCGCCGCTTTGGGTAGGGAAAATAAAGCAATTGCTTTGTGGATTTTGCACACTGCTCGCGATTGTCTGATTCAGGCTTTCAAAAAACTCATAAGAAACGGCTTGCCCACCCAGTATAAATTGAGCACTCGACACCGCACGAAACTGAGCGCCCTTTTGCCACTGCATTATTTGCTGAGTGGTAATCACAATAATAGAACCAAGTGCAGCAGCAATGAGTACTTCAACCAAGCTATAGCCATTACTTTTACTAACTAGCATAATGAGGTTCCGGGCAATGGCGAGCCAAGGCTAACGCAAGAGCGAATGCGACCTTTGCTGCTTATAATTACTTTTATCATTCTGTCACCGCTTACAATCCGGACATGCCCAGGTACAGCCGCACCGGAGTTACCGTAGAACTTGAGTGGACTTGCTGCGCTGTACGTCGATTCTGTCATTGCTTTAAAAACACTGGAGCGAGCGTCAAGAGGTACCAGTTCAGCAACTATTGAGCGCTGTTCCTTCTGTGCCTTTGCTTTTACTTGATGCAAATACAACAACCAGCGATTACTGGCCTGCTGCAACAGTAAGGTCTCCATTTGTTGACTCAATAACGGCATTGATAACGCACCTAAGCCAGCGCTAATTGTCAGTGCAATAAGCATTTCAACGAGGGAATAACCACGCACGGTAATAACCTTTTTGTTAAAGAGCAGAGAGTGTAGCTGCCAGACGATAAATATCTGTAGGCCAAAACGTATCAACGAGTCAGAAAATATTTAAAAAGCTGGCTCGATTCTTGAATGAAGCACCGCAGGTTCAACTTTTTGACGCAACAGGAAGACGTATGGCGGGCGGTGCCGAAAAGTTAGTAGGTTTAAGAAATTTCACGCAGAACAACGCGCATCTGATTAAAGGATTCGGAACGCCTGTGGCCATTATGGCCATTCTGGCGATGGTAGTTCTGCCAATTCCGGCCATGGTGCTGGATATTCTGTTCTCGTTTTCAATTACCTTGTCGCTGGTAGTTATGCTGGTGGCGGTTTATACCCAACGTCCGCTAGATTTCGCTGCGTTTCCGACGGTATTGCTTATTGCTACGGTCTTACGGTTAAGCCTTAACGTTGCCTCAACCCGTATTGTTTTGCTGGAAGGTCATAACGGCCCCGGCGCGGCGGGCTCAGTGATTGAAGCCTTCGGTAGCGTGGTCATAGGCGGTAACTACACCGTTGGTCTGGTGGTGTTTGCCATTCTGGTTATTATTAACTTTGTGGTTATCACCAAAGGTGCCGGCCGTATTTCAGAAGTTACTGCCCGTTTTACCCTTGATGCCATGCCGGGTAAACAGATGGCTATTGATGCCGACCTGAACGCGGGTTTAATCAATCAGGAAGAAGCCAAAGCCCGACGCAGTGACGTAACCCGTGAAGCCGATTTCTACGGCTCTATGGACGGTGCCAGTAAGTTCGTAAAAGGGGACGCCATAGCCGGTATCCTTATTCTCTTTATTAACATTATCGGCGGCCTGCTCATTGGTATGATCCAGTACGGCCTGACCTTTAATGAGGCCGTGGAAGTTTATACACTGTTGACCATTGGTGACGGCCTGGTCGCGCAAATCCCCTCTTTATTACTGTCGGTTGCTACCGCCATTATCATTACTCGCGAAAATGACAGTAAAGACATGGGTGATGCCGTTGTACTGCAACTGCTTGATAACCCCAAGGTTTTGGTCATTACCAGTGCGGTACTCTTTGCTATGGGTGTTATCCCGGGTATGCCACATCTGGCGTTCTTGAGTATGTCAGCGGTACTAGCCGGTGCAGCGTACTTTAAGCTTAAAAAGTCAAAAGTCGAAGAAGGCGAGCTGGTAGAGAAAGAACAGGAGCAGCAAGTCCAGCAGGCGCAGCAAAAAGAGCTTAGCTGGGACGATGTGCGCCATGTAGACACTATTGGTCTGGAAGTTGGCTATCGTTTAATTCCTTTGGTCGATAAGCAGCAGGGCGGCGAGCTCCTGTCACGCATAAAAGGCGTGCGTAAGAAGCAGTCACAGGAATTTGGTTTCCTGGTGCCAGCTGTTCATATCAGAGACAACCTGGATTTAGGCCCTAACAGTTACCGAATTACCCTAATGGGTGTGACTATGGGCGAAGCTGAAATTCGCCATGACTGGGAAATGGCGATTAACCCGGGTCAGGTTTTCGGCGAATTGGAAGGCGAAAAAACAACTGACCCTGCCTTTGGCCTGGATGCGGTCTGGATCCGTCCGGAACAACGAGAGCATGCGCAGACCCTGGGTTATACCGTGGTGGATGCGGCAACTGTGGTTGCAACACATTTAAGTCAAATAGTGACAAACCATGCGTCA
Organism: Idiomarina sp. UBA4206; assembly: GCF_002383015.1. NCBI lineage: Bacteria > Pseudomonadati > Pseudomonadota > Gammaproteobacteria > Alteromonadales > Idiomarinaceae > Idiomarina > Idiomarina sp. UBA4206. Next base: position 121,390 of record NZ_DFTS01000043.1, on the reverse strand, counting down.
CAGCTACTGGGTCATGAAGAAGCACAAGAATTACTGGATCGTTTAGGTCGCACGCATCCTAAGCTGGTTGAAGGCCTGATTCCGGATCTGCTGTCATTGGGCAATTTTGTGAAAGTACTGCAAAACCTATTGGATGAAGGTATTGCGATTCGTGACATGCGCACCATTGTACAAACCCTGGTTGAGTATGCTGGGCGTAGTCAGGACCCAGAAGTATTAACGGCTGCGGTCAGAATCTCACTACGCCGTTTAATTGTTCAGGATATTGCTGAAGGGGCGGCTGAACTGCCTGTCATAACTTTGGCACCAGAGTTGGAACAGATGTTGCATCAGTCATTGCAAATGGCTGGTAATGACGGAAATCAGCAAGGCGCCGGAATCGAACCAGGTTTGGCCGAACGCCTGCAACAGTCATTACGCGAAGTGCATCAGCAGCAGGAAATGAATGGTGAACCTTCAGTACTGCTGACCTCCGGACTTCTGCGGTCAACCATGGCGCGATTTGCGCGTCACGCTACCGATGGTATGCGAGTGTTGTCCTATCAGGAAGTACCGGATGATAAACAAATTCGCATTGTCAGCTCAATTGGTGGACAACAAAACGGTGGTGAACAAACCGCCACACAAGAGTAACGGGAGTCGCTTGTGAAGATTAAAC
>NZ_DFTS01000043.1:120337-120558 GCF_002383015.1 Idiomarina sp. UBA4206 | reverse complement strand
GACAGCGCCGTGGTTTGCAACAGGTTAAAGAAACCTTAGGTCCGGATGCTATTATCCTGTCCAATAAGAAAGTGAATGGTGGTATTGAGCTGGTTGCAGCCATTGACCCCGATGCGCAACAGGCACAGCCAATGGCTGAGCAGGCACCGAATGAGCCGGCCGCATCAAAGACACCGGAAGTACCGGCTGAATCTTTGCAGGAACTGTTACAGCGTCAGGCG
>NZ_DFTS01000043.1:118445-120063 GCF_002383015.1 Idiomarina sp. UBA4206 | reverse complement strand
AAGAGCCGACCCGTGCTATGCTGATGAATCGCTTGATGTCTATGGGCTTAAGTGAACGAGTTGCGGACCAGATTGCTTGTTTTATTCCCGAAGGTGGCTCAGACGATGAAGCATGGGAACAGACCCTGCATTTATTAGAAGGTCAGTTGAATACAACGTCCGACGATATTTTGACACGCGGCGGTGCAGTTGCTTTAGTCGGCCCAACCGGCGTGGGTAAAACCACCACTATTGCGAAGCTGGCGGCTCGTTACGCTCAGCGCCATGGTGCGGATAAGGTGGCATTAATTACCACGGATACCTTCCGTATTGGTGCCAGTGAACAATTACAAACCTATGGTCGTATAATAGGGTGTCCGGTAAAAGTTGCTAAAAATGCACAAGAGCTGGCAGATGCGTTACTTTCACTGCGCCAGAAGAGCTTAATTTTAATTGATACGGCCGGCATGGGCCAACGCGACAAGCGTTTGAGCGAGCAGTTAAGTCAGCTTATCCAGAATTCAAGACTGCGTATTCGCCCATATCTGGTACTTTCAGCGACATCACAGAATCAGGTATTGATGGATGCTGTTAAGCAGTTTAAAACCTTGCCTTTATCCGGTTGCATTTTTACCAAGCTGGACGAATGCTTAAGTTTAGGTGAGAGTATCAGCGTGGCTATTGAGCATGGCTTACCAGTAGGCTATTTAACCAATGGTCAGCAGGTTCCTGAAGACATTCGTGTTGCCGATGCGAACTTTATGGTAGCGGAGGCCGAGCGTTTGCTTGATAAAAGCATTTGTTCCTCAGTGTCAGACGTGCCAAAATCGTATTGGAATGCGGCGTTTTCTCGCTGAATGAGCCGAAGTAATATGAAGCTGTTGTCAATTTAGTCAGAAAAGAGATACGCCCGATGGATCAAGCAAGCGGTCTGCGAAGAATGAAACAATCAAAAGTAAAAGTTATTGCGGTAACCGGTGGTAAAGGTGGCGTGGGTAAAACCAATGTGTCGCTGAATATGGCTATTGCAATGGCAAAGCAGGGCAAACGAGTATTGGTGCTGGACGCCGACTTAGGCCTGGCTAACGTCGATGTGATGTTGGGTCTTCGTGGTGAGCGTAATCTCTCTCATGTGTTAAGCGGCCAGTGTGAACTGGAAGATATTCTGATAGAAGGCCCTGCGGGAATAAAAATTGTTCCGGCAACGTCTGGTACACGTTCGATGGTGGATCTCAGTGAATCTGAGCATGCCGGTTTAATTAGAGCGTTTAGCCAGTTACAGGGTAATTATGACGTGCTGATTGTGGATACTGCAGCTGGCATAGGTAACACCGTTGTCAGTTTTGCCCGAGCCTCACAGGACGTGCTAGTCGTAGTTTGCGATGAACCAACATCGATTACCGATGCTTATGCTCTTATTAAAGTATTGAGCCGTGAGCAGGGGCTTTTCAAATTCAAAGTAGTTGCCAATATGGTGCGCAATATGCGAGACGGGCAAGTACTGTTCAATAAGCTCACTAAGGTTACCGACCGGTTCTTAGATGTTGCGCTGGAGCTGGCAGCAATTATTCCTTTCGATGAAAACTTGCGTTTAGCCGTGCGGAAACAGCAATCCTTTGTCATGGCTTACCCTAAATCT
>NZ_DFTS01000043.1:117958-118339 GCF_002383015.1 Idiomarina sp. UBA4206 | reverse complement strand
TTGTCATGGCTTACCCTAAATCGCCGGCGTCATTAGCGATAAAAGCACTGGCTAAGAAGGCGCTGGACTGGCCCGTTCCGGCTCAAGCCGGAGGACATTTAGAATTTTTCCTTGAACAATTGATAACTTCTGCCGATAACGAGAGTAAGCGGGATGTTGCCAATGAATAAAGCTGCCGTTTATGCCGCCACCGCTGACAACCGGAATGCCATTATTGAGCAGCATACCGGACTGGTTAAGCGTATTGCCCACCACATGATGGCGAGACTACCCGCCAGCGTGCAAGTGGATGATTTAATACAGGCAGGCATGATTGGCTTACTAGAAGCTGCGCGTAACTTTGATAACAGCAAAGGTGCCAGCTTCGAAACTTTTGCCGGC
>NZ_DFTS01000043.1:117274-117838 GCF_002383015.1 Idiomarina sp. UBA4206 | reverse complement strand
TTCGCATTCGTGGTGCAATGCTGGACGAAATTCGTCGCGGCGATTGGGCCCCTCGCTCAGTACACCGTAACCACAGACGTGTGCTGGAAGCCATTCGCCAGGTTGAAAACGAGACCGGGCGGGACGCAAAAGATACAGAAGTAGCCGCAAAACTGAATATGGGTATGGATGAATACCACCATATTTTGCGGGATGTGAGTTCAGGACGAATTGTTGGAATTGAAGATCTTGGCGTGTCAGAAGATGCGTTAATGCCAGAGCAGGTAACAGGTTCAGCTTATGAGCCACAACGAGATGTTGAGAACGCTGCGTTTCATAAAGCATTGGTTTCGACAATTTCATCGTTACCAGAACGTGAAGCCTTGGTGCTTTCGTTGTATTATGACGAAGAATTGAATTTAAAAGAGATAGGTGAAGTGCTGAGCGTGAGTGAATCACGTGTCAGTCAGATTCACAGTCAGGCAATGTTGCGGCTGAAGTCGCGAATGCAAAATTGGGTTGAATAAACTTTGGTGGTAATCGAGAGCCTCAGTGGAGGGTGCTTTGGATAAAAATATGAAAATT
>NZ_DFTS01000043.1:116492-117209 GCF_002383015.1 Idiomarina sp. UBA4206 | reverse complement strand
TTGTGGATGACTTTTCTACAATGAGACGAATCATTAAGAATTTACTTCGTGATCTTGGCTTTACCAATATTCAGGAAGCTGATGACGGTAATACGGCTTTACCCATGTTGCAGAACGGTGATTTCGACTTTGTCGTAACCGATTGGAACATGCCCGGTATGCAGGGAATTGACTTGCTACGTGAAATTCGCAAGGACGATAACTTGGCGCATTTACCGGTATTGATGGTAACGGCCGAAGCTAAGCGTGAGCAAATCATCATGGCCGCACAAGCGGGGGTTAATGGTTACATCGTAAAACCGTTTACAGCCGTAACGTTGAAAGAAAAGCTCGACAAGATTTTCGAACGTATTAGCTAAAGGGCGAATGACTATGTCTGATAACGCCCATGATATTTCTCTGGAGCAAGCCAAGGAACTCGTAGCCTTGCTTGAAGACGGGAAGCAGCAGCAGGCAAATCAATTACTGGAAGACGTTTACAACCGTCGTAACGACAAGTTGTTTACCTCTGTCGGCCAGTTAACACGCGACCTCCACGAAGCACTTCAGGACTTTCAGGTAGACCCTCGCATTGTGCAAATGACACAAGATGATCTTCCTGATGCGCAAAACCGTTTGTTGTATGTCATTGAGAAAACCGAAGACGCAGCCAATAGAACAATGGATGCGGTAGAGGCTTGCCTGCCGTTAGCAGATGAGATGCATCAGCGTGTAGAA
>NZ_DFTS01000043.1:115577-116459 GCF_002383015.1 Idiomarina sp. UBA4206 | reverse complement strand
ACTGTAGAGAAGGTCATGCCGGCCTGGAACAGGCTGATGAGTAACGATATTGAGTTAAATGAATTCAAGTCTTTATGCCATCAGGTCGATGACGTACTTAAGCGCTGTGGTGAAAACATGCCACAAGTGCATGGGTTGATGACTGAAGTATTGATGGCTCAGGACTTTCAGGATATTACCGGGCAAGTCATTCGCCGGGTTATTCAGTTAGTTGAAGACGTTGAAAAGAACTTAATTGAGCTACTCAAAATATTCGGTAAAGAAGAAGAGCGCCGTAAGGCAGCAACCTCAACGCCTGATAAGAAAAATGCAGGTGTTGCGGAAGGCCCTATTATAGATGCTGATCAACGCGATGACGTGGTTGGCGGACAAGACGAAGTGGACGATTTGCTGTCCAGTTTAGGTTTCTAGGAGCATCAGTCGCATGAGCTTTGATATGGACGAAGACATTCTGCAGGACTTTTTGATCGAGGCGGGAGAGATCCTCGAGCAATTGTCTGAACAGCTGGTTGAACTGGAAAATGATCCAGAAAATAAAGACCTGCTGAATGCTATTTTCCGTGGTTTTCATACCGTGAAAGGTGGTGCCGGGTTTTTGTCGCTGGGCGCACTCGTTGATACCTGCCACGGTGCGGAAAATGTGTTCGATACCCTGCGTAATGGCCAACGTACCGTCACCTCCGACTTGATGGATGTTATTCTACAGTCGCTGGATACCATTAATGCTCAATTTGCACAGGTTCGGGCTAAAGAAGAGCCCGAAGCTGCATCACCTGAATTACTGGAACTTCTGCATAAGTTGAGCCAGCCGGAATCGGAAGATGAAGAGCCGGTTAAAGCGCCGGAACCAGAACCCGAACCAGAGTCCGAGCCCGAGGTAGC
>NZ_DFTS01000043.1:102203-115506 GCF_002383015.1 Idiomarina sp. UBA4206 | reverse complement strand
ACCCGAGGTAGCTGACGCGAGTAGCGGCGAAAGTATTGATGAAATTCAGGACGACGAATTTGAAGCTTTACTGGATGAACTGCATGGTGAAGGTAAAGGACCGGGCAAGAAAGAAGAAGCTAAAGCTTCCGCTGCTGAGTCGGCACCGGGCGATGACAACGATGAAATAACAGACGATGAGTTTGAATCGTTGCTGGATGAATTGCACGGCAGTGGTAAGGCTCCTCAGAGTGCTGAAAAAACACAGGAGAAGCAAAAAGAGCCAGCAAAAGATGACGAAATAACAGATGACGAGTTTGAGTCGCTGTTAGATGAACTCCATGGCAGTGGTAAAGCGCCGACGCCTAAAGGAGATAAGCCAGCAGAAAAAGCCGCTGAGAAGAAACCTGAGCCAAAACCGCAAGCTAAACCTCAACCTAAGCCTGCAGCTAAACCAGAGCCGAAAGCAGCTGCGGCCAAAGCGGAAGATAAACCTGCGGCAGCAAAAGCCGTGGATAAAAAGCCAGCGGCGCCGGCACCAGCTCAGGCTGAAACCACAGTCCGGGTTGATACCAAACGTTTAGATGAAATTATGAATATGGTCGGTGAGCTGGTTTTAGTCCGGAATCGTCTATTAAGCCTGAGTAACTCAGATGAATCAGACAGTGACGAGATGGGTAAAGCCATTTCTAATCTGGATGTTGTAACTGGCGACTTGCAAGGCGCGGTTATGAAAACCCGTATGCAGCCTATTAAGAAAGTTTTTGGGCGTTTCCCTCGGGTTGTCAGGGACTTAGCGCGCAGCCTTAAGAAAGAAATTAACCTTGAGATGTACGGTGAAGATACCGACCTGGATAAAAACCTGGTAGAAGCACTGGCCGATCCTTTGGTGCATTTGGTTCGTAACTCTGTTGACCACGGTATTGAAATGCCGGACGTGCGCGAAGCTAATGGTAAACCGCGTGCGGGGACGGTAACGCTGTCGGCGTCTCAGGAAGGCGACCATATTATGCTGTCGATTAAAGACGACGGTGCAGGTATGGATGCGGAAAAGCTTAAGGGCATTGCTATCAGCAAAGGTATTCTCGATACCGACGCCGCTGCGCGTCTGAGTGACGAAGATGCTTATAATCTGATTTTTGCCGCTGGCTTTTCGACCAAAGAAGAAGTTTCAGACATATCCGGCCGCGGTGTCGGGATGGATGTGGTTAAAACCAAAATTAGTCAGCTTAACGGTAGTGTCAAAATTCAGTCTGAGCTGGGTAAGGGCACGGAGCTTTTAATTAAAGTTCCACTGACTCTGGCGATACTGCCTACCTTAATGGTTGCGGTAAAAGAGCAGACATTTGCTCTGCCACTGGCTGTGGTAAGCGAAATTATCGATCTGGATATGAAGCGTACCAATACCGTTGATGGTCAATTAACACTGATTGTACGTGACCGTGCTATTCCGCTGTTTTTCTTAGAGCATTGGTTGGTTCGTAATCCGGATCGTTCAAGCCGTAATGAGAAAGGCCATGTCGTGGTTGTGCAAATTGGCAACCAACAGGTTGGTTTCGTCGTCAACGCATTGATTGGTCAGGAAGAAGTGGTCATAAAACCATTAGATAAGCTATTGCAGGGTACACCGGGTATGGCTGGAGCAACTATCACCAGTGATGGCGGTATTGCTTTGATTGTTGATGTACCAAGTATGCTTAAGTATTACGCAAAACGATAACGGGACACACCGTTCATGACTGTAAAAGTTCTCGTGGTAGATGACTCGGCGTTTTTCCGCCGCCGGGTGACTGAGATTTTAGAAGACAATGCCAACATTAAAGTGATTGGTAGTGCCAATAACGGAGAAGAAGCGGTTTCACAAAGTCGCGTTCTCAGGCCGGATGTCATTACCATGGACATTGAGATGCCGGTAATGAACGGTATTGATGCTGTGAAAGCCATAATGAGCAGCAACCCTTGTCCTATTTTGATGTTTAGCTCGCTGACTCATGAGGGCGCTACAGCTACGTTAAATGCGTTAGAAGCGGGCGCCGCTGACTTCCTGCCAAAGAAATTTGAAGACATTGCACGTAATCGCGATGAAGCAGTGAAAACGCTGCAGGATCGCGTACTGGCAATTGCACGGCAACCTGTTAGCCGCACGCCTGCCAGACCCTCACCGGCACCGACGGTAAAGAAACCAGCAGAACGCCCGGATGAGCCAAAGACCGCGCTTGAGCGTATTCGTCAGCGCAACCAGGAATTACAGAGCCAGCGTGAAAGTGATGCCCGCACCGCAAAGTCTGCAGGGTCACTAACAACGAACCGGGCGTATCAGATTTTGGCAATAGGAACTTCAAGGGGAGGTCCTGTCGCTCTGCAGAAAATACTGACTCAGCTACCGGCTAATTTCCCTTATCCAATTGTAATGGTTCAGCATATGCCGGCAGCGTTCACAAAAGCTTTTGCACAGCGTCTGAATGGTTTGTGTCAGGTTAATGTGAAGGAAGCAGAAGACGGCGACGTGCTCAGAGCCGGGACAGCGTATTTAGCGCCGGGCGGAAAACAACTTATGGTCGAAGGCAGGCCGGGTAGTGCACGTTTAAGGGTAAAAGACGATACCAGTGGACGCATTACTTATAAGCCGAGCGTGGATTTAACCTTTGCAAGCTTATCAAAGACCTATATGGGTAAAGTGCTTGGTGTCATTTTAACCGGTATGGGAGCCGATGGTCGTGATGGTTCTCGTATGCTGAAAGATCAAGGGGCCACGATATGGGCTCAGGATCAGGCCAGCTGTGTCGTCTATGGTATGCCGCAGGCTGTTGCGCAAGCGGGAATTTCAACTCGCAGTATTAGCCTGGATGACATGGCCAGGATGATTATGAAAGAAGTCGGTTACAGCGGCTTATAGCGGGATGAGTGAATGATCGTATGGACGGTAGCTAATCAAAAAGGCGGGGTCGGCAAGACCACGACAGCTGTTGCTTTGGCTGGACTTTTGGCTGAGCAGGGTAAGCGGGTCCTTTGTATTGATACCGATCCTCACGCGTCATTAACTTACTATTTTGGCATTGACTCGGAAGAGCTTGAATCTAGTGCTTTTGATGTATTTAGCGCCGGTAAGAACATAACAGCTGAGCTAATGCGTCGCAGTATTTTGCCAACCGAGTTTAACAACCTGAGTGTAATGCCGGCGACTATGGCATTAGCAACGCTGGATAGAAAGCTGGGGACTCAGGATGGCATGGGGTTAGTACTTAAGCGCGGCCTGGCGATGATAGCCGATGACTTCGATTATGTCCTGATTGATGTACCGCCGGTATTGGGGGTTCTTATGGTGAATGCGCTTGCCTGTTGCCGCCGAGTGTTAATTCCGGTGCAGACTGAGTTTTTGGCCTTGAAAGGCCTTGACCGTATGATGCGAACCCTGACACTCATCCATAAGTCGCGTGGCGAAAACTACGCTTATACCATTATCCCGACACTTTACGACAAACGAACCAATGCATCGCTGCAAACTTATAAAAAACTTATTGCCCGTTATGGACGTTCGGTCTGGAATGGCATGATTCCAATAGATACTAAATTTCGGGATGCATCTAACGAGCAACAACCTCCTTCAGTTTATGCGCCTAAGGCGCGGGGAGTTTTGGCTTATCAATCCTTGTTGACCAATTTACAGCAGTTGGATGTACGTTGATTTATGAACATGAAACGCGATAACAGTGAAGCGGCAATGGCCGAATACCTCGACGCTTTATTGCTCGAGGAAGAAACGGTTGAGTTCGATAACGAGCCGGTAAAGCGACTGCTTGCACAGGCCGCGCCGAAAATTCAGGCGGTATCTGAGAAAGAAACCGTTAGTCTGAATCGCGAACAGGATTTATTACCTTTAGTTTCTGTAAAAGCTGACGATATCTATACAGAGCCGGAAGTTGAAGTTTCCACGGAAGTGGATACCTCGACCGAAACAGTAACCGATGATTCATCGGCTGCTGAAATAGATAACGAAACAGAAACTGAAGCGGAAGTTACTGAAGAACTGGATATACAGGCAGAGCCGCTCCCCGACGCGATGTCTGAGTACATGGAACACGATTTTCAGGCTCTGTTTTTTAAAGTAGCCGGACTGACACTGGCAGTACCATTGAAAAGTCTTGGCGGTATTCATCAATTGGGCAAAATTAGCCCGTTGATGGGTAAACCGAAATGGTTCCGCGGTATTATGACCGAACGAGACAACAAGCTTCAGGTGGTCGATACGGCTCGCTGGGTTATGCCAGAGAAATGCACGCCTGAGCTGGAAGAGAGTTTAGACTATCAGTATTTGATTACACTAAACGACAGCCCGTGGGGCTTGTTGTGTGAAGAGCTGGTTACCAGCGAACCTTTGCAGCCGCATTCAATTCAGTGGCGTAAAGAGACGAATAACAAGCGACCCTGGCTTGCCGGGGTTGTCCGTGACAGAATGTGTGCATTGCTCGATGTTAACGCATTGATTACACTTCTGGATAAAGGTCTGGGACATATCCAGCAAGATTAATAACGCATGGCGGAGTAAGACATGAGTAAAGACAATCGCGCTATCAAGAATGAAACTGACGTTGATAGTAATGACGAAGTTCTGCAGTGGGTAACATTCCAGCTGGAGCAGGAAACTTACGGTATCAATGTAATGCAGGTTCAGGAAGTGCTGCGCTACAGCGAAATTGCTCCGGTACCTGGCGCACCTAACTATGTATTAGGCATTATCAACTTGCGCGGAAATGTCGTTACCGTTATTGATACGCGTCTGCGTTTTGGTCTGCAAACAACCGAAGTCACCGACAACTCCCGTATCGTCATTATTGAGTCTGAACAGCAGGTGATTGGTATACTGGTCGATAGCGTGGCTGAGGTTGTCTACCTGAAAACGTCAGAAATTGACAGCGCACCCAATGTTGGCACCGATGAAAGTGCCCGCTTTATTCAGGGTGTCAGTAACCGCGATGGTGAGTTACTGATTTTAGTCGATTTGGACAAAATGCTAACCGATGAAGAATGGGATGAAATTTCCCGTCTGGGTTAATTCATGACGAACTGGTTATTTGTTATTTCAGCGCTGGCTCTTGGGCTGGCGCTTATTGCGTTAGTCGCTGTGGTTATTACTTCGCGGCGGCAGGCTGAGTTAATTGAGCGTCAGCAGCAGCGCTTATTAATGCTGACAGAAACGGCCAGTGAAGTATTATCGCTGCGTGAGCAGTTTAAACAGCAGCCAGAAGCATCATCTAAAGCTGATTTCGCTCAGCAGCAGGTGGTTGCACAACTGCAACAGCAGGTTGCACAGCTAAACGATGAGCAACAACAGTTGCAGCAGAAATTACAGGAAGTGGCGGAGCAGGACCCGGGCAGTAAGCTTTATCATCGCGCGGCTAAACTGGTTGCCAGTGGTGCCAGTGCAGAGGAACTGATGCAGGAGTGTGACTTACCTCAAGCCGAAGCCGAGTTGCTCATTTCCTTGCATAAAAAAGGCGCGTAGTTTCATTCTAACCTTCCTCCCATTGCCTTGGGAACTTGCCATCCAACAAATAAGCGAAAGCAATAATTTCGGCAATAATAATGTAAAGCTCTCTGGGAATTTCATCGCCTACATTGAGCTTTGCCAGTGAATCTGACAAGAGTGGATCTTCGTGCACTAAAACTCCATGCTCTTTAGCTACGGCGATGATTTCTTCCGCTAGCTCGTCGAAACCGCGAGCGATTACCTTGGGCGCATTAAAGCCGTCGTACGACAGTCCTATTGCCTGCTTTTCTTTTTTCTCACTCATACTGTCACCCGAATAATACCACTGTGCTGCTGCGCCAGGTTGTCTGGAATTTTGCCTTGCTGAACCCTAAGTTTAACGCTGTTTACTTCTAATTCTTCCAGTCTTTTCTCGAGCTTTTCGACATGGCTTTCCACCACTTTTTGTGCTGTTTTAGTTTCAGTATAGAAATCAACCGAAGAGCCTTGCGGGTGGTAGCGACCTTTGACCAACAGAGGACCTGTGCTATCTAATTCGAAGCGCAGAGTAAATAGCCATAAAGTACGGCCGTTGTCTTCTTTGTTGCTACTGTCCTTTTCTCTGCGAATAAGAAGCTCGTGTTGCTGTGGTTTTTGTGTGTCGGCCGGTAGCAAAATGTAATATTCCGGTTGCTGCGGAGCCGACTCCTGCAGGCGTGCCTGACTACTTTGCGCTGAATTCAGAATGCCGGTAAAGAGTTGCAGTAGTCGCTGTAATTGCTGTTGTGGCAGCTGTTGTAACAGCGCATTTATGCGCTCACGAACCTCTCCGGCATTTTCCGGAGCCGGGTTAAGTACCTGCTGTATCAGCGCTTGGGTAAACTGGTTAGGCAAAGCTCTTGGGGCTGAGTTATTGACCGTTGTTGTTTCAGGCTTTTGTTGCATAGCCAGCCCCAGCAGAGTCATCAGCATTTGCCCCAGACTGCCCATTTGCTGACTGGGTTGGGCACTGACCGGGCGTGCGGCAAACCAGTCACTGACCCAACTCTGTAGCGCTTGTGGGCGTTGCATAGACTCTGGAGCAGGCATTTGCTGCAACACCTTCAACAAAAGCTGCTGCAGGGCTTTCGGTGGCGACTGAGTGGCTTCTCGCATTGCATCAGCAGACAGCCGCGGGGGTGTTTGTTGTACCCCTTCAACCTGTTGTGGCTGAGTAAAGAGCTTAGGCCTGATATTTTCAGGTATAAAGCTCTGCAGGGCTTGCTGAAATTGTTTTGGGGTCAGCTGTTGAGCTTGTTTGATTGCCAGCCCACTGGCAACAGGCACCGTTAATTTTTGCGCTGCCTGCAAGTTTAAGTTGCTTTGGCTGCCCGGCTGGCTATCGACTTTAGCTGCAGGAGCTGTTTGAACGGCTGACTGCGAAATAGGTTGAGGTTTAACCGGTAGCTGCACGGTTGCAACTTTTCCCTGTTCAACAAAGGCTTTAACCAACTTGGCCGGTAACTGTGTTAACGGTATTTCTGCAACGGCAACAGGCTTCGAATTACCGGTGGTATTCAGGCTTAACTGCACAACCGGTAACTTGGGATCCGGCTGGGTAATGGCTAGCTGCAATTTTGCAGGGGCGGTCAACTGGGGTTGTAAATTCTTAGGTGGATTCGGCCACTGCCAGTTGTTGCCCTGAATACGCGCTGGTTGCTGTTCGCCTTTTGCCGGTTCATAAGTTACGGGTAAACTAATTTGAACCAGTAGTTTAGCGAGTAATTTTGCAGTGCTGGCCTGAACTAAAGGTGAATTGTTGGTGGTAGCTGATACCGTCTGGCCCTGTTGAATGTTAGCCGAAGGCGCAGATGGCATATTATTGGTTTTCGGTGTATCTGCCCCACTATTAAAAATACGCATGAGACTGGATAATTGCTGTTGTTCGGCACGAGCTAAAGTCCGTTCCGGTGATGCCATCATTTGTTGTAGCAGTTGCTTAATATCAGCCATGCGCTTTACCTAAATTTTATGGTAGAATCGTGGGCATTTGCGTCAGCTTACCAGTAAGGTTTCGGTTGTAAAATCCGCATGACACAGGTTGCTTCCACCAATAGTCCACTATTGCACGCAGAGCAGTTAAGCTCAATCCGTGGTGGGCGAGTATTGTTTGAAAATCTCAACTTTTCGGTAAGTGCTGGTCAGTTGTGGCAAGTCAGCGGACCTAACGGAGCTGGCAAGTCCTCACTGTTACGCATTCTGACAGGCTTATTAGCGCCGTCAAATGGTCTTGTGTCGTTTTACGGCAAGCCATTAAGTCATAACTGGTCAGAGTATTGCGAACAACTTTTGTTCATTGGTCATAAGGCCGCCGTCAAAGGCGAATTAAGTGCCCGTGAAAACTTTCACTGGCAGCAACAATTGTCTTCGACCGAAGATATCGACGCCTGGGAGCTACTTGAAAAGCTCGGTTTACTCGGTTTAGAGGATGAACTGACAGCCCGTTTATCGGCAGGGCAGCAAAGGCGGGTCGCTTTAACCCGGCTGTGGGCTACGCAGGCTTCACTTTGGATCCTGGACGAACCTTTCACTGCACTCGACGTGCAGGGAATTGCTTTGTTGCAGCAGCGCTTTGTCGAGCATATACAAAACGGCGGTACTATCATTTTTACTTCGCACCAGTCGCTGACCCTTTCTGATCTGACCCCTGAAAAACTGTCACTGGAATATCAGGGGGAAATACTATGAGCCAGTTATCGAGCCGGCAAATTTGGGTGACCTTGCTAAAGCGCGATCTTCGCATAGCGGCACGGCGGCGCAGTGACGCACTGAACCCGTTACTTTTTCTGTTGATGGTTGTGACTTTGTTCCCCCTGGGCATTGGTCCAGGACCGGATATTTTAGCCCGCATTGCACCGGGTATTATTTGGGTCGCGGCATTATTAGCCAGCTTACTGGGTCTTGAACGGCTGTTCCGCGATGATTTCCAGGACGGTACATTGGAGCAACTATGCTTGTTGCCCCAGCCTTTGGCTTTTACTGTGACGGCAAAAATGGCCGTACACTGGTTGTTAAGCGGCTTACCCTTAGTTATTTTGTCACCCGTGCTGGCATTGCTGCTGAGTTTACCGTTGCAAGGCTGGTGGGCACTGGCATTAACTTTATTGTTGGGCACACCGGCGTTAAGTGCTTTAGGCGCTATTGGTGCGGCGCTGACCTTACAAGTTCAGCGCGGTAGCTCGCTGGTGAGTTTAATCCTCATTCCGCTCTTTATTCCTTTATTGATATTTGCCACAGCTGCGGTGGAAAATGCGTCGATGGGGCTTGCAGTTCATGGCCAGTTAGCGATACTGGCGGCAATTTCTGTTTTAACCGTAACATTGGCTCCGCTGGCTGTCGCAGCGGGCATTAGAATGAGTGTAAATTAATATGTGGCGATGGTTACACCCCTATGCAAAACCGGAAGCAACTTACCATTTATTGCAGAAACTGCTGCCTTGGTTCGTAGCTCTGACATTAGTGACCCTGGTTACAGGTGTTATCTGGGGGCTGGCGTTTGCTCCGGGTGACTACCAACAGGGCGACAGCTATCGAATCATTTTTCTGCACGTGCCTTCCGCTATTTTCTCTATGGGTGCGTACATGGGTATGGCGATAATGGGGGCTATTGCTCTTATCTGGCAGATTAAGACCGCGGAGTGGTCTATTCCGGCCATAGCTCCGGTCGGTGCTGCGTTGACAGTGGTTGCTTTGCTTACCGGGGCTATCTGGGGTAAACCGATGTGGGGAACCTGGTGGGTATGGGATGCGCGACTGACCTCTGAACTCATTCTGCTGTTTCTTTATGTTGGTGTCATGGCTCTGTATTTCGCCTTTGATGACGCCAGAACAGGGGCAAAAGCTGCGGCAATACTGTCTCTGGTAGGGGTTATTAACTTACCGATTATTCATTTTTCTGTGGAATGGTGGAACACCTTGCATCAAGGCGCCACCATTACGAAATTCGAGCGGCCTTCAATAGCGACCAGTATGCTTATACCTTTACTGATATGCCTTGCAGGCTTTGCTTTTTTAACGGTTTCACTAGTGATGATGCGGTTAAAAAATGAGATACTCAGACATGAATTACATCGTCCATGGGCACAACAACGACTGGAGCAGGACTAATGGCTTTTGACAGCTTCACCGACTTTGTCGCAATGGGTGGTTATGGACTTTATGTCTGGTTGTCATTCTTTCTCAGTTTTGTCGTGCTGGCTGGTGTTGCGCTTGAAACTTTATTAGCAAAACGACAGCTGGCTAAGAAAAGCAAGCAGTTACAGCAGCGTCAAGAGCGTTTAGCAAGACGCAAAGCAAGCCGTGCAGAAGTAGGAGACGGTAATGAATCCAAGACGTAAAAAGCGCTTAACCTGGGTGGCTGTTTTAGTCATTGGGGTATCTGTTGCAACCGGGCTTATGTTGTATGCCCTAAGTCAAAGTATTGACCTGTTTTATACACCAACTGAGTTGGTAGAAGGCAAGGGCAAAGACAAACAGAAGCCGCAGGTTGGTCAGCGCATCCGGGTAGGCGGTATGGTGGTTGAAGGTTCCGTCGAGCGTAACCGCGAAACTCTGGAAGTCTCCTTTGAAATTACTGACATTGGGCCCGAAGTTACGGTGCTGTATCAGGGCATTTTGCCGGACTTATTCCGCGAAGGTCAGGGCATTGTCGCGCAAGGCGAACTGATAGAGCCAACGGTGTTAAAAGCCAGCGAAGTGTTAGCTAAGCATGACGAAGAATATATGCCACCGGAGCTTGCCGAGCAGATGAAAGGCATAAAGCACGTTAACCCCAATAAAGTTGAAGAGGGCGGCGAGCAATGATTGCTGAAGCAGGACATCTTGCCATAGCCATTGCTCTGGCTTTTTCAGTATTACTGGCGGTTTACCCGTTATGGGGCGCGGCAAAAGGTAACGGCGGTATGATGTCACTAGCCCGTCCTTTTGCCTATGGCCAGTTCTTCTTTACCGCTATTGCCTTTGCTTTACTTGTCGCAGGCTTTGTTACTAACGACTTTAGTATTGCTTATGTTGCTGCTAACTCAAATAGCCAACTACCGGTCGTGTATCGGGTAACGGCTGTATGGGGCTCTCATGAAGGGTCGTTCCTGTTATGGATGCTAATGCAGGCCGGCTGGATAGCTGCCGTTGCGATATTTTCCCGCTCTATGCCGCTACCAATGATAGCTCGTGTGTTAGCTATTCTGGGTTTGATTAGCATTGGCTTTTACCTGTTCATGATCACGGTGTCTAACCCCTTTGATCGCAGTTTGCCATTAATTCCCGTTGATGGAAGAGACTTAAACCCGTTATTGCAGGATCCGGGGATGATCATTCATCCGCCGTTGTTGTACATGGGTTATGTCGGATTTTCAGTTGCTTTTGCGTTTGCTATAGCCGCACTATTGTCGGGTAAACTTGATGCCGCCTGGCCGCGCTGGTCTCGTCCCTGGACACTCGCCGCGTGGATTTTTCTGACGCTGGGTATTGCTATTGGTAGCTGGTGGGCTTATTACGAGCTTGGCTGGGGTGGCTGGTGGTTCTGGGACCCGGTCGAAAATGCGAGCTTTATGCCATGGCTGGTAGGAACCGCATTGTTGCACTCGTTAGCAGTAACTGAGAAGCGGGGTAGTTTTAAATCCTGGACCGTTTTATTGGCAATTTCTGCCTTTAGCTTAAGTTTACTGGGGACATTCCTGGTGCGCTCAGGCGTTCTCGTTTCAGTACACGCCTTTGCTTCTGACCCCACTCGTGGTCTGTTTATTCTGGTTCTGCTGGGGCTGGTTGTTGGCGGCTCTTTGATTTTATATGGACTGCGTGCCGGCAAAATGCAAAGTTACAGTCGTTACGAATTGCTCTCTCGCGAAGTCATGCTTTTGGGTAATAACGTACTGTTAATGGCAGCCATGGTGGTGGTGTTTTTAGGAACCATGTTACCGCTGGTTCATAAAGAAATAGGGCTGGGTACCATTTCAATTGGCGAGCCTTTCTTTAATGAACTCTATAGCTGGCTGGTTATTCCATTTGCGTTAATGCTCGGCCTGGGGCCTTTAATGCGCTGGCGCCGTCAGGCTATGAAGCCGCTTTTAAAACCGCTGGCGTTGGCGTTATCTATAGCTATTGTTCTGGCGTATGCGTTACCCAAAATTTGGGCTGGTGAGCTTCCTGCGATGGTTGTTATTGCTTTGTTTCTTGCCTTCTGGGTAGCGCTTGCGACTCTAACGGAAGTTCAGCAAACCGTGAAGCAACGCAAGCAAGGCTTATCGGGGCTTACTAAGATCTCCGGTAGTCACTGGGGAATGGTGCTTGGACATTTAGGTTTTGCTGTAACACTTATCGGTATTAGTCTGGTATCGCACTACGAGCAAGAGCGCGATATTGCGATCGCCCCGGGACAATCAGCGAACGTTATGGACTACCAGGTGGTATTCGAGAGGCTGGAACATCGAGAAGGGCCTAACTACGACGCAGATGAAGGCTTGTTTACGGTGTATCAGGACGGAGAACAAATTACTCAGTTAACGAGTGAAAAACGCTTCTACCGAGTTCAGCGCACCAGCATGACCGAAGTCGGTCTCGATGCCAGTCTATTACGTGATATTTACATTGCCATGGGTGAGCCCTTAGATGACGAAACCTGGGCAATTCGCTTTTATATAAAACCTTTTGTGCGCTGGATATGGCTCCTTGCCATTATTATGGCCATTGGTGGCGCTATGGCGTTGGCCGACAAGCGCTATAGAAAGCGCAGTAAAAAGGAGGCAGCCGATGACTAAGTTTCGTTGGTTGATTCTGTTTGGGCCGTTGGTTTTGTTTGCAGGTCTTGTGCTTTTCTTACTGAAAGGTTTAGGTAGTGACCCGACGGAGCTGGATTCCGCACTGGTCGATGACCCCGTGCCGCAGTTTCAGGCGAAAGACCTTTATGATACTGATATTACTTATGACCAGTCTGTACTTCATGACGGTCCGCTACTGATGAATGTATGGGCAACCTGGTGTCCTACTTGTCGGGCGGAACATGAGTTTCTAAATGAGTTGGCGGCTAAGGGTATTCCTATTGTTGGTCTCAATTATAAAGACGACTCCAGGGAAAAAGCGATTAATTGGCTGAACACGCTGGGCGACCCTTATACCGTTAACCTGTTCGACCCTGAAGGCGAAATTGCCTTTGATTTTGGTGTCTATGGGGCGCCGGAAACCTACTTTATTGATCATAAAGGTGTTATCCGATATCGCCACGTGGGCGATGTGAATGAACGTAATTGGTCGAATAAACTGCAGGGAATTTATCAGCAGTTGGTGGAGGAAGCGAAATGATACGCACATCTCTATTGGCTTTAATGACTGCTTTTTTGATGGTTTCTTTTGTTTCAGCGGAAGACGAGAACACTCGCCAGTTCGAAAACGAGCAACAACATGAGACCTATCGTCAGCTGATAAAAGAATTGCGCTGTCCTAAGTGTCAGAATCAGAATATTGCCGACTCCAACGCCCCTTTAGCTGAAGATATGCGTGATCGCACATACCAGATGCTGAAAGAAGGTAAATCGCGAGAAGAGATTATCAACTTTATGATCGCGCGTTATGGTGACTTTGTTCACTACCAACCTCCGTTTACTAAAGTGACCAGCATTTTATGGTGGGGACCATTATTAATTCTGGTTATTGGTGTGGGCACAGCGATAGCACTGACCCGAAAGAAAAAAGCTGCAGTGGAATTAACACAGGAAGAGCGTGAGCGTTTAGAGCAACTGAGGAAGTCGCGCGGCGATGAGTAGTTTATGGTTATTAATGTTGTTGATGTTGCTCGTTGCCGTAGTTTTCGTCTTACTGGCAACA
>NZ_DFTS01000043.1:90149-102072 GCF_002383015.1 Idiomarina sp. UBA4206 | reverse complement strand
GCCGTAGTTTTCGTCTTACCGGCAACAGGCAAGCAACGCCGTTATCACAAGCGGCAGGATGAAAACCAACGCTGGTATGAACAACGTCTGGCCGAGCTTGAAGAAGAGCGCTCTCAATATGACCTGCCTGATGAAGATTATCAGCACGCAAAGCAAGAATTGGACAAAACGTTTTTGAATGACAGCCAGGATGTTGAAGAAAACGTTCACTGGCACCGGGCTCCTGTGGCATTGCCTATTGTTTTGTTGTTGGTTGTTTCTGCTGGTCTTTACTGGGCTTTTGGAAGTTGGCAACTACAACTACAGGCGGAAGATGCACGCAGGCAACTTCCGGAATTAGGCAAGACTTTACTGCAGCAACAGAACCAACAAGCCAGTCGAGAAGATTTAAATACCTTTGCATTAGGCCTGCGACAGAAGCTGATGCGTGAACCAGAGGACGCCATTGCCTGGTGGATTTACGCGGGCATAATGGTTGATTTAGGAGCCGGAGAGGATGCTGATGAAGCATTCCAGAAGTCACTGCAAATTGAGCCCAATAGGGTTAATACGTTAGTCAGCTATAGCCGTTTTCTATTGATGTCAGGTGCTGAAGATGGTCAGCCTAAAGCAGCTCGTCTGCTAGCTCGAGCATTAAAGCAAGACCCGGACAATATCGAGGCTCTATCTTTACTGGGCTTTGTTGCTTTTGAACGTCAGGACTGGGCACAGGCAATCAGTGCCTGGGAGTTACTAAAAGAACGGTTGCCGAAAACTTCCGAGCGATATCAGGCTGTAGTCAACGCGTTAGACAACGCTAAAGAGCAGCAGGAAAAAGCCGAGGTGCAATTACAGGTTAGGGTGACGTTAAGTGATAACATGCGCCATCACCTGCCGGAGAATGGCACGCTCTTTGTTTATGTAACGGGAATGGAACAGCCTATGCCGGCTGCCGTCGTTCGCCAACCAGTCAGCGAGTTTCCGGTTACTGTAACTTTGTCCAATCAAAACGCCATGCTACCTGATTATAAGATGAGCGACCTCGATCAATGGCAGGTGCATGCACGTATTTCGCAAGACGAGAAAATAGATCGACAAGCGGGTGATCTTGAAGCAGAAAGAGTCACTATAAATGCTGACGGTTCAGCCGAATTAACTTTGACCTTATCAAGCCGGATTGAAGAATGAAAAAATATGGATTGTTACTACTTGTTTCTCTACTAACGGCGGGGTGTTCGTCAACACCAGACGACCCTTATGCAGACCCTCGTGACCCGTTTGAAGATTTTAACCGGGGAATGTGGGAGTTCAACCGCGATGTAGACAAAGCGGTTATAAAGCCTGCAGCGGAAACCTATGAATATATTCCGCAGCCAATTCGAACTTCTTTGTATCAAGCCGTAGAGAATCTTGAAGAACCGTCTTCATTTGTGAATAACTTACTGCAGTGGAAAGTAGCCGATGCCGGCATCTCTCTGGGCCGCTTTGTTGTGAACTCCACCGTTGGTTTAGTGGGTTTGTTCGACGTTGCAACACCTATGGGTTTGACAAAGCGGGAAGAGAGCTTTGGGCAAACACTGGCAGTCTGGGGGGTGCCTGAAGGGCCTTATTTAATGCTGCCGCTCATGGGGCCTACGGTAGTGGTTGATCGCGGTGGTGATTACGCCGATGGCCAGTACTTTCCGTATCCTCTCTTAAGCTGGCCTCTGGATGTTGCACGTTACGCAATCAAAGGTCTGGAAATGCGCCTGCGGTTACGTGAACAGGAGCGAGTATTAGAAAACTCTCTTGACCCCTATTCTTTTGTTAAAGACGTGTACTATCAGCGCTGGCAGGACCAAGTTTTTGATGGCAACCCTCCGCTTGAAGACGAAGACTTCGATGACTTTGACGATTTCGACGATGACTGGGACGCTGATGATGAATTCGACGACTCTGACGATTCCGGCGATGAGTCTTATTGACGATTAGCCATTCCTGAACAATGCTTAGGGTATGAGTCAAAGCAAAGAGTAGACCATGCCCCGAGCACACATCGCACTAATTGAAGATGATCCCGTCTTCCAGTCTGTTGTCAGACAGTATCTGGAAAAGAACGGATACGATGTGTGCTGTGCTGATAATGGTATTGAGGGCATTGAAATTTGCCGTACCCAGTGTCCTGATATTGTCCTTTGTGACTTAAAGCTGCCGGATATTGATGGCCTTGAGGTCATTGAACAACTTCTAAAAGTCTGCACCCACATTCCAATTATTGTTATTTCCGCTTCGGAGAAAATGTCAGACATACGCGAAGCCGTGCGACTGGGCGCCTGGGACTATCTCGTAAAACCAATTCAAAGCCTGGATATTATTGAAAATGCGGTTGAGCATTGCTTACGCCGTTATCAGTTGGAAGAAACCTACCTGCACGATGTTTGGGAGTTAGATGCACACATTGACATCCTTTATCAGGACGACTTGATAGTCGGCCGTCTGGTAGAAGAGCTGCACCCCGACGGAGTTTTAAGCCTTAACGATTACCGGTTTGACTGTAGCTTTAATGATATTGGGCAAGCACCGGTTTGGGTTGATTACAGGCCTTTAACTGATGGTAAAGTGCTGGTTATTATGGCTGCCGCGCAGAATGCGACAGAGCAGAATTTGCTGCCGCTGCTGGTATTAAAAACATTGATTGATCCACTGATAAGACAACATTTATCCGGCCATGATGACACTCTGCTGTCGCCGGGCGTGTTATTAAGCCACTTGAACCACGAACTGTGCCATTCACAAGTCAGAACCGCGTTCGATACTTTGGTTGGTGTGGTCGATACACAACAACACAGTTGGGTATGGGCTCAGGCCGGGGATAAATTTAAACCTGAGCCGGGCGCTAAACCTGATTTGGCTCTCGGTATCTGGCAACACGCTAACTTTCGTGAGCACAAAATTGAATATTTACACAAGTTACATTGCGCTTTTCAGGGCACCGAACTTATTGTGAGTGCTGTGCCTCAAACTGCTTAATGGCTCTATCCAGATAAGGTAATGACATATTCAGATTAATGGGCTGAGTAAATAATGGATACCCAATACCGGCAGCCAACAACGCCGGAACTTTCCACCATCCCTCAACTTCGACAATAAAGAAGAAAATAAGACAAATAGGCACCAGTTTGGCCATATTGCAAATGAGGCGACGCGGCACCGGCATCTTTTCCTGTGCCATGGACAAAATCATAGCGCGTTCAGTAAAGCTGTACCGGGATAGTTGCGGGATGTTACGCGAAGAAAAATACAAAGCCATAGTCAGTCTTTCATTTGAATTTTGTTAATTGGGTTGCATTATAACATGGGAAAAGGTTATAAACTTCCGCTTCTGAAGCGAACAGAATTTAAGGACAGCTGTTATGGTCAAAAAAGTCGTTATTCCAGTAGCCGGGCTCGGAACTCGGATGTTACCCGCTACCAAAGCCATCCCGAAAGAGATGTTACCTTTAGTGGACCGTCCGCTGATTCAATATATTGTTGAAGAGTGCGCAGCAGCAGGGCTGACGGATGTTATTTTAGTGACTCACTCAAGTAAAAACTCCATAGAAAACCACTTTGATACCAGTTTTGAACTGGAAACGACTTTAGAACAGCGCGTAAAACGTCAGTTACTGGCTGAGGTTAAAGCTATTTGCCCAGAGAAAACCACTATTATGCATGTCCGTCAAGGTGTTGCTAAGGGACTGGGGCATGCGGTTCTTTGTGCTCGTCCTTTAATTGGAGATGAACCATTTGCGGTTGTTTTGCCCGATGTTTTAGTTGATGAAGCCAGCTGTAAACTGAATAAAGATAATTTGGCAGAAATGGTTAAAAACTTTGAGGAAAGTGGTCATTCACAGGTAATGGTTGAAAAGGTGCCGCAACAGGATGTCAGTAATTATGGTATTGCAGACATTAATGGCGCAGACCTTAAGCCGGGTGAGCAAGCGGAAATTACACAGTTAGTTGAGAAACCTCCGGTTAAAGAAGCGCCATCTGATCTCGCTGTTGTCGGGCGTTATGTTTTCTCGGCTGACTTATGGCCGCTGCTTGAAAAGACGCCTGTTGGTGCCGGCAATGAAATTCAGTTGACCGATGCTATGGCAATGTTGCTTGAAAAACAGCCGGTAAATGCTTACTACATGAAGGGAAAAAGTCACGACTGCGGTAATAAGCTAGGCTATGCTCAGGCTTTCGTTGAGCACGCACTGCGTCACCCGGATTTGGGTGACGATATGAAAGCCTATATAAAGTCTTTGAAATAATTGCCTCAGCGGGGCTGGTGCTTGAGTATCAGCTCCGCTAAAGTTTTTGCACAGGGACCGGTCTGCTCCGCTTTGGGCAGTACCATGTACAAGCTGCCTTTGCGCGAACTGCTCCCTTCAATTTCTATGCGACTCAGTCTGCCGGAATCCAGATCCTCCTGAACGACATAAGGTGGCAGCCAACAGAAGCCGAGGCCGTTGCGAATAAGCCTTAAAGCCTCATCGAAGTGACTGACGGTCCAACGCTGTTCAGCTTTCAACCAGCCTTCATCTTCGACCGGGTTACTGCCGGTATCCTGAATAACAATTTGTAAATGCTGAGACAATTCATTTTGATCAATAGGTTGCGGTAAGTCAGCTAACGGGTGCTCAGGGTGACAGACGAGATCCATACTGTATTGACTGATGGGTTCACCAATAAATCCGCGGGGCAAATGATGAGTGATCACGACATCGGCGGTCTGTTCCTGAATTTGTTCTACAGTACCGGTTAAGACTGTGTCGTTAATGAGAAGACGACTGCCGCGACTTAGCTGCTGAAACTCGTTAAGAACAGGAATGAGCTGACTACGGTCAAAAACCATTTCCAGAGCAAGCTTTACTTCGGGTTCCCAACCTTGTTCCAGGTTATCAGCAAGCTGTTCTATCTCTTCTGTAAGGTTAGTTAGCTGACGAGAACGCCTTAGTAGTGTTTCGCCAGCGGTGGTTAAGTGAGCCTTTCTGCCTTTGACCTCAAGCAATTGAACACCAACCACTTGTTGCAGTTTTGCTACTGCGTGATTCAGTGATGATTGGCTTTTATTCAAGGCTTCAGCGGCGTGGGCATAACCGCCATAGTCAACGACCGCTTGCAATATGCGCCATTGTTCAATGGTCGACTTGGGTCGATAAACACTCATTTAGATTCTACTCCGGTGGGCGTTAAACCCGGGCAGTAATTACCGCCCGAATCGGTGCTTGGTAACCTTCAATAGTCATATTGGTGTCATTTGGATCAAGAAAGTCCGCTAAAGATTCTCCTGTCATCCACTGCGTTCGTCTTTGTTCGTCTAAAGATGTGGTGTTGTGATCAACAACTGCGATATCTTTAAAGCCGAGCCGCTCTAACCAAACAGACAGCGCAGGGGCACTTGGCAGAAACCATACATTGCGCATCTGTGCGTAGCGCTCACCGGGCATCATCACGGTTGTTTCGTCACCCTCAACAACAATGGTTTCTAATACCAGCTGGCCGCCAGGACGAATTAACCCTTTTAGCTGCTGCAAAAAGTCGATGGGTGAACGGCGGTGGTAAAGTACGCCCATGCTAAAAACGGTGTCAAAGCTTTTTAGCTCGGGCATTTGCTCAATACCAACCGGGAAAAAATGTGCGCGCTGTTGTAAGGTCAACGGCATCAGTTGGCGAATGGCTCGAAATTGCATAAGAAAAAGCTCGCCGGGGTCAACGCCCCAAACCGTTTCGGCACCTGCTTCAAGCATGCGCCACAAGTGGTAGCCACTGCCACATCCGACATCCAGTACCTGACGGCCATTTAAGTCGTCTAAATGAGGTGCAACGCGCTGCCACTTCCAGTCTGAACGCCATTCGGTGTCAATAAAAACACCAAATAAGTTGAAAGGACCTTTGCGCCAGGGCTGTAACTGCTGGAGTAAACCCGTTAAACGAGCCCGGTCGGCATCGGATGCCTCGTCAGAGTGACCAACCTGAATGGTATCAGATAGCTCGGTATGTTCAGCGTTTAACTCGGGCAATTGCTGTAGAACGCGCTGCCAACGTTTTAAGTTACCGTGAGGGTTATTCTTAAAAGCGGTAAGTTGCGGCGCTAAGGTATCCAGCCATTGAGCGTGCGGGCTTTGCAGAAGTGCACGGAGCTCCTTGCTAAAATCGATCATAGTATTCCTTATTTAACCGCGAGCATTGCTGCAAAATTAAAGCACTGGAACCAGACTGTACTGTGTCGAAAGCCTGCATCCTGAAATCGTTGCATATGGTCTTCTAATGTATCGACCTTCATGACATTTTCGATAGCTGCACGTTTTTGGCTGATTTCCAGTTCGCTATAGCCATTAGCGCGTTTAAAGTTGTGGTGCAAATCGACAAGTACATCATTCATATTAGCATCGCTGTGGCGCACCTTTTCTGCCAATAACAGGGCTCCGCCATTGTTCATGCCGTCAAAGATACGTTGAATAATGTCGTTTCTCTTCTCTTGTGGAATGAACTGTAGGGTAAAGTTTAATACAACCACAGAAGCATTCTCAATGTCGGTTTCAGCTAAGTCCTGACAATGAAGTTCTGCAGGGATTTGGCTTTTAAAACCCTCCAAATGTAACCTTGCGCGCTCTATCATTGGTTGGGAGTTATCTACACCAATAATTCGGCAGTGACTTGTCTGTTCGCAACCTTTGCGCATAGCAAGTGTAGCTGCGCCAAGGGAGCACCCTAGATCGTACAAATTGGAATTTGGCTGAACGTAACGGCTCACCAATTGAGGCAGAGTTTGTAATATACTGGAGTAGCCCGGCACCGAACGGTTTATCATATCCGGAAAGACTTCCACGACTTGTTGATCGAAACAAAAGTCGGAAATGCTGGGTAAAGGTTTTGCAAATAACGTGTCGTGTTGCGTCATAAAGCTACTTTTATTCAATAAATGGCTTAGATTTATTGGTATTTTACCGATAAATGAGACAGACGCACAGGCAATATTGGACTAAAATTCGGCCATTAGTCCGGGAGGAGAGTACATTGAATCGAGTTTTGGCTATCGTCAGTGCCTTTTTCGCTGCATTTTCGGTGACGTTATCGAGTAGCTATGCCAGCCAACCCGAGAGGTGGCTGGAAGACTATAAAGAAATTCGTGTCGGAGTGCCGGATCAGTTGGCGCCCTTGGTGTCCGTTGAAAATGGCAAAGCCGAAGGTCTGGATGTCGATTTGCTGAAAAAGTTTACTCGCAATTTGCCGGTAGAGATTGTTTGGAAACCCTGTGGAGCATGGCAGCAATGCCTGAACGCAATCAAAAACAAAGAAATTGACGTTCTCACCAGTGTGTCATATTCAGTCGAACGCAATCAGTTTATGGACTTTACTCAAAGCTACTGGTCAATGCCATGGGCTGCAATTTCCCCGGTAAATCAACAAGCTAACGAGGGAAGTATTGGTTTAAATCAGTTAAGTGATAGTAAAGTTGGTGTGGTTGAAGGCTACAGTATAGAGTCACAGTTGTCTCAGTTGAGAGGTATTCAGCTTATTCAGGTTGATGGCATTCGTGAAGGTCTGAATTTAATACGCAATAGCGGTGTTGATTATTATGTCGACAGTCTGCCCATGCTGGTCTACGAACTGCAGCGAAGACCTCTGCCGGGCACAAAACTTTCGGTTATTGACGACACTCAGGGTGAAGAGCTTTATTTAGGGGTTAGGGAAGACTGGAAGCCACTGGTTATGGCGCTCAATGGTGGTATTGACTCAGTTACTGAAAGTGAAAAAAGCCAGCTTAAACAGAAATGGTATGGTTTTGAACTGGAGCAGGGCTGGAGTAATGAAGAGCTTCTGGACATTGCGATGAAAGTGGGTTCAGTTGTCTTGCTGATTATTGTCAGCTTTGCGGTGTGGAACAGTCGGCTGCGTAAGGAGATTAAGTTACGCAAAGCTGCCGAAAGACAAATTCGACATATTGCAACTCATGATGAATTGACGGGCCTTCCCAACAGAAACTTAATGCAGGACCGACTGGAGCAGACTTTAAGTCAAAACGAAAGAACCGGAAAACCATTTGCTGTTCTGTTTCTGGATCTGGATGGTTTTAAAAAGATTAACGACGATTTTGGTCACAGTTATGGTGATGAACTACTGGTGCAGGCTGCACACCGCATGAGTAGTCTGTTACGCCGATCTGATACTGTCTGTCGTCATGGTGGTGATGAGTTTGTAGTGATTCTTCCGACGGCAAATAATGTCGGGTCCGCACTGGCAGTATCGCGTAAGTTAGTTGTGCAGTTGGCAAAGCCCTACAAAGTGAAGAAAAAATCACTGGATATTAGCGTGTCCATTGGTGT
Organism: Idiomarina sp. UBA4206; assembly: GCF_002383015.1. Classification (NCBI taxonomy): domain Bacteria; kingdom Pseudomonadati; phylum Pseudomonadota; class Gammaproteobacteria; order Alteromonadales; family Idiomarinaceae; genus Idiomarina; species Idiomarina sp. UBA4206. The sequence continues at coordinate 93,757 of NZ_DFTS01000043.1, read as the reverse complement.
CAGCCTTTACCCTCAACATGGGGTGACCTCAGATGATTTACTACGTTCGGCAGACAAGGCGATGTACCGTGCCAAGGCTGCTGGTAAAAATGATGTGCGTCTGGCTGGCGACGACGGATGACATTCGGCGTCAGTCCGCTATAATGTTGCGCTTCGTAAAAACATTCATTGCAACAGCTAGCAGGATAAACGCGCATGCGAACTCATTACTGTGGACAAATAAATGCTGAATTGGCGGGACAAGAAGTCACGCTATGTGGTTGGGTCAATAAACGCCGTGACTTAGGCGGCTTAATTTTTATTGATCTGCGTGACCGTGAAGGGATGCTGCAGGTCGTTTTCGACCCGGACCAAAAAGCCTTATTTGAGACAGCAAACAGCCTGCGTCAGGAATTTTGCGTTCGCTTAAGTGGTAAAGTTAACCGTCGTCCGGAAAGCCAGGTGAATAAAAACATGGCTACCGGCGAAGTCGAACTGCTGGCAACCGATTTAGAAATTCTAAGTCGCTCTGAACCACTCCCTATCGACTTCAACCAGCAAGTGAGCGAAGAAGTACGACTGCGCTATCGCTACCTTGATTTACGTCGTCCGCAAATGAATGAAAAGTTGCAGTTTCGCGCCAAAGTTACCAGCGCGGTGCGCCGTTTTCTGGATGACAGCGGTTTTCTCGATATTGAAACCCCTATGTTAACGCGTGCAACGCCGGAAGGTGCGCGTGACTATCTGGTACCAAGCCGTACCCACAAAGGTCGCTTTTTCGCGTTGCCGCAAAGTCCTCAGCTGTTTAAACAACTGCTGATGATGTCGGGTTTTGATCGTTACTACCAAATTGTTAAATGCTTCCGTGACGAAGACTTGCGTGCTGACCGTCAGCCTGAATTCACTCAAATTGATATTGAAACCTCGTTTATGAGTGCAGAACAGGTTATGCAAATTACCGAGCAGATGGCTCGTGATCTGTTCAAACAATTACTTGACGTGGACTTGGGTGAATTCCCCAGCATGACCTGGCATGAAGCCATGCGCCGTTTTGGTAGTGACAAGCCAGACTTGCGTAACCCGTTGGAGTTGGTGGATGTTGCTGATGTCTTAAAAGACGTTGAGTTCAAAGTATTCTCTGGCCCGGCGAATGACGAAGATGGCCGTGTTGCTGCCATTCGTTTACCGGGGCAGGCTGAGAACGTTTCACGCAAAATGATTGATGAATACACACAATTTGTCAGCATTTATGGCGCCAAAGGACTGGCGTGGATTAAAGTGAATGACCGCAGTGCAGGCCGTGACGGGTTGCAGTCGCCTATTCTTAAGTTCCTGCCGGATGAAGTGATTGAGCCATTACTAGAGCGCACTGAAGCACAAACTGGTGATGTTTTGTTCTTTGGTGCCGATAAGGCGAACGTTGTTGCTGAAGCTCTGGGTGCTTTACGCCTGAAGTTAGGTAAAGACTTTGAACTTGTCAGTAATGAGTGGAAACCGCTATGGGTCGTTGACTTCCCAATGTTCGAAGTCGCTGACGATGGCAGCCTGGCCGCGTTACACCACCCCTTCACCGCACCGGTCAATGTGACTCCGGAAGAATTAAAAGCCAACCCGGCAGCCGCTATTTCAAATGCCTATGACATGGTATTGAATGGTGTTGAGTTAGGTGGTGGTTCGGTTCGTATCCACGAAAACGCTATGCAGCAAGCTGTGTTTGAAGTATTAGGTATTGAAAAAGACGAAGCTCAGGAAAAATTCGGCTTCCTTCTGGAAGCGTTAAAGTACGGTACGCCGCCGCATGCTGGCCTAGCTTTTGGTCTGGATCGTCTGGTTATGTTGATGGTTGGCGCAACCTCAATTCGTGATGTTATCGCTTTTCCTAAAACAACGACCGCAGCTTGTGTTCTTACCGATGCGCCAGGCGCTGCAAACCCTGCTGCATTGCAAGAGCTGGGCGTAAAAAGTATGGTAGAGGAAGACGAATAACCAACAAGGGTGAAATATGGCTGGTCATTCCAAATGGTCTAATATTAAGCACCGAAAAGCCGCGCAGGACGCTAAGCGCGGCAAAATTTTTACTAAATTAATCCGTGAGATTACGGTTTCCGCTCGTGAAGGGGGCGGAGACCCTGAAACTAACCCTCGCTTACGTGCCGCTATCGATAAAGCCTTATCGAATAACATGAAGCGTGACACCATAGATACCGCCGTAAAGCGCGGCTCTGGTGATCTTGAAGGCGATAATCTTGATGAGCTGACCTATGAAGGCTACGGCCCTAACGGTGTCGCTGTATTGCTTGAGTGCATGACCGATAACCGCAACCGGACGGTTTCCGACGTTCGTCATGCATTCACTAAATTTGGAGGCAATTTGGGCACAGATGGCTCGGTTGCTTACTTATTTAATAAGAAAGGCGTTATTAGCTACCCAGCAGAGGTTACCGAAGAGCAGCTCATGGAGCCTGCACTTGAAGCTGGTGCAGAGGATCTTATTACCTACGAAGGCAGCGGTATCGATGTCATGACATCGCCGGAAAATTTCGGTTCTGTAAAAGACGCTCTGGATGAAAAAGGTTTAGAAGCCAGTAACGCTGAAGTGACTCAGGTGCCTGATACCCGAGTTGACCTGGATGAAGAGTCTGCAAGAACCTTCTTAAAATTACTGGATGCGCTTGAAGACCTGGATGACGTTCAAAATGTCTATCATAACGCCGATATCTCAGATGAGATAATTGCACGGCTGGACGACTAAGTGGCCATTATTCTGGGTATTGACCCGGGCTCAAGGTTAACGGGTTATGGTGTTATTGAACAGCGCGGTAGGCAGCTAAGCTATTTAGGCAGCGGCTGTATAAAAGTTATCGGAAGCCGCGCTGAGCCGCTGACATTAGCCGAAAAACTTCGCCGGATACACGACAGTGTCAGCGAATTAATCACTCAGTTCAAACCTGACGAATTTGCAATAGAGCAGGTATTCATGGCAAAGAACCCGGATTCGGCATTAAAGCTTGGACAGGCCAGGGGCGCGGCAATAGTAGCGGCTGCTTGTGCTGAGCTTCCCGTAGCGGAGTACTCTGCTCGCCAAATAAAGCAGTCGGTTGTGGGGAACGGCGGTGCCGAGAAGTCCCAGGTGCAGCATATGGTGATGGCACTATTGAATTTGCAACGGTGTCCGCAAGAAGACGCAGCGGATGCGTTAGCGGTAGCCTTATGCCATGCTCACAGCTCTCAAAACTTGATAAAAATGGCAGGTGCTGCGCGCAAAACTGTGCGTGGGCGCCTGCGTTAATGGAGTACAAAAGTGATAGGTCATATTCAGGGCGTACTTACCAGTAAACAACCACCTGAGGTCGTGCTTGATGTGCAGGGCGTTGGTTACGAAATTCAATTGCCAATGACGTGTTTTTATCAATTGCCCGCAGTAGGCGAGACGATTAAACTCATCACTCATTTTGTGGTGCGGGAAGATGCTCAGTTACTTTATGGCTTTATTTCCTCTTCCGAACGTTCATTGTTTCGGTTGCTGATAAAGACTCAGGGGGTAGGTCCAAAACTGGCATTGGCTATTTTATCGGGTATGTCGGCAGATGAGTTCGTTGTTGCAGTTAACCAGAATGATGTCAGCCGGC
>NZ_DFTS01000043.1:82952-90047 GCF_002383015.1 Idiomarina sp. UBA4206 | reverse complement strand
GGTGAAACTTCCTGGTGTGGGTAAGAAAACCGCCGAGCGGTTAGTCATTGAAATGCGCGACCGTCTTAAAGACTGGCAGCCCGCGACACCATTTACTGACAGCGCTCCGCCTGATAATCAGGGTACAGACGCCAGGGAGCACCCGTCAGATGCACGCGCAGATGCGGTGAGTGCGTTGCAGGCTCTTGGTTATAAAGAAAATCAAGCTGAAAAAGCCTTACAAAAGGTGTACTCTGCAGAACATAATAGCGAGACCTTGATTCGACTGGCGCTAAAACAGCTGTCGTAAGGAAGTCCAATGATTGAAGCCGATCAGATACCCACTCAACGCCTCATTGAGCCGGATGTACAAGGTGAAGATGAAGCCGTTGACCGTGCTATACGACCCAAAGCTTTGGCGGAATATACCGGCCAGAAGCACGTGGTTGAGCAAATGGGCATTTTTATTGAGGCCGCGCGTAAACGTCAGGAAGCTCTTGACCATCTGTTGATATTTGGTCCGCCAGGGTTGGGGAAAACCACACTCGCAAACATAGTCGCTAACGAGTTGGATGTCAGCATTAAAACAACGTCAGGACCTGTTCTTGAAAAAGCCGGAGACTTGGCGGCCCTATTGACAAACCTGGAAGCACACGATGTTTTATTTATTGATGAGATTCATCGGCTGAGTCCCGTTGTTGAAGAAATTCTCTATCCTGCCATGGAAGATTACCAACTGGACATCATGATAGGCGAAGGTCCGGCTGCCCGCTCTATCAAATTGGATTTACCACCTTTCACGTTAATTGGTGCAACGACCCGGGCGGGAGCGTTAACTTCACCACTTAGGGATCGTTTCGGTATTGTTCAACGTCTTGAGTTTTACGATGTTAATGAATTAACGGACATCGTAGCGCGCTCCGCTCACTTTATGAATGTCCGAATGTTGGATGGAGGCGCAAGGGAGATAGCCCGTCGCTCCAGAGGTACGCCTCGTATCGCCAATCGACTTTTGCGCCGAGTACGGGATTACGCTGAGGTCAGAGGTAATGGTGATGTCGATGAAGCCACTGCAAATGCAGCTTTAACCATGGTGGATGTTGACCAGGCTGGTTTTGATTATATGGATCGGAAGCTGTTATTAGCCATTATGGAAAAGTTTACCGGTGGACCCGTAGGGTTAGATAATTTGGCGGCGGCAATAGGTGAAGAGAAAGATACAATTGAAGATGTGCTTGAACCTTACCTGATTCAACAAGGCTTCTTACAACGAACACCCAGAGGGCGGATAGCTACGCCACGCGCTTATCAGCATTTTGGGTTAAAGCCTGAGAAATAAAAAAAAAGCCCGCACAATGTGCGGGCAAACAGAACAACAAGAAGGAAGTTAAATCCAGGGAACTATTACTCAATAAACAATCTCAGAAAAAGTGACAACCAATCTCTTTGTCTTTGATATGCTGAGTATTATAAGGTTAATCTGATTCTGATCAAACAAGAAAAATTAGATGTTCGAATTAAAAAAACTAATCTGGAATTGGCTTTTGTTGACTAAAAAAAGCGCAACATATTTATAACAATGAAATAAAGTTTATAAATAACAACATGTTGTTATTTTTGTGTTTCAATACTGTCATAAAAAAAAGTCTGTTGATAAAGTGACCAGTGACAGTTTTGAAGGCTTCTTTACAAAATATTACACAACAGTAACTTTTCGGAACTTTACTTGAGGTGGTAATGTCTCATTGTGACTTTGAATGGCCGATTCGTGTTTACTACGAAGATACGGATGCAGGTGGTATCGTTTATTATGCCAACTATCTCAAGTTTATTGAAAGAGCACGAACAGAGTGGTTACGATCGTTAGGGATTGAACAGGATACTTGGTTAGCTCACAATATCGCTTTTGTGGTTCGTAAGATCGAACTCGATTTACGACTGGCAGCAAAGTTTAATGCCGAGTTGAATGTGACTGTAAAAGTTACACAAATAAAGAAAGCTTCATTGGTTTTCGAACAAAAAGTTTTGGCGAAGGATGGCAGAGTACATTGCCAGGCAACAGTTGTAGCCGCTTGCATTGATAATCAGGCAATGCGTGCTGTTGCTATTCCGGAACCGATAATTTCGCGTATTCAGTCAGGGGTTTAAAGCGTGCAAGCAGAGTTATCGTTTATTGATTTATTCATGCAGGCCAGCTTATTAGTAAAGCTGGTAATGGTAATGTTATTGGCGATGTCAGTCTGGGGCTGGGTGCTAATTTTTCAGCGCAAGAAAGTGCTGAAGCAAGCACGAAACGATGCGCTAAAATTTGAAGACCGCTTTTGGTCGGGCGTCGATCTTGCTCGCCTTTATCAGGAAATTTCGGCCCGTGCGAAAAATGCGCGAGGTATGGAGTTATTATTTCATGCCGGCTTTAAAGAGTATGCCCGGCTGCGCAACCATTCAACGACAAATACACAAACAATGCTTGAAGGTGCGTTTCGTGCAATGCGTGTTGCACACGCCAGAGAAACTGAGAAGTTAGATAATAACCTGGGAATTCTTGCGACCATTGGTTCTATCAGCCCCTATATCGGCTTTTTTTGAACCGTTTGGGGCATTATGAACGCTTTTATCGCTTTAGGTGCCGTACAGCAAGCAACATTAGCTATGGTTGCTCCGGGAATCGCTGAAGCACTTATCGCTACCGCTATGGGTCTTTTCGCTGCTATACCGGCCGTTATTGCATACAACCGATTTACGACAACCGTTGAAAAAGTTGATAATCAATACATGAACTTTATTGATGAATTCATCTCGATATTACAACGTCAGTCTTCGGCGCAGGCAGGCAAGAATAAAGTAGAGGGCGAAACGGTATGATGGTAATGCCGCGCAAGCGTCGTAAGCCGGTTGCGGAAATTAATGTGGTTCCTTATATCGACGTGATGTTGGTTCTGCTTATTATTTTCATGGTAACAGCGCCATTAATTACGCAGGGTGTTAAGGTTGATTTGCCAAAAGCAACAGCAGAGCCACTTTCTGAGGAAAGTAAACCGCCACTCGTCGCGTCAGTTGATGCTGAAGGCCGGTATTACCTCAATCAGGGTGATAGCAAGGACACGCCTATGCAGGCGGACGAGTTAGCAACACTGGTTGCGGCACATTTACAAGTTGAACCCGATACACCCGTAATGGTGAACGGTGATGGTGCGGTATCGTATAACCAAATTGTGCAGCTGATGGTGTTACTGCAAAGAGCTGGTGTGCCTTCAGTCGGTTTAATGACAGATTCGTCGGATAATTAGTTGTGGCAAAATCAGATAGCTTAACCTTACCGCTGATATATTCGATTGCGATTCATGCCGTGATAGCCGGTGTGTTGTTGATCAGTTTTGAATTTACACCATCAACGCCTGAAGCGATGGAAGTCAACCTTGATCAAAGCGAACTCGACATGTCTGAGGAAATTGTCAGCGCAGTTGCTGTTGATAAATCGAAAGTACAGCAACAGGCCGATAAAATTCGACAGAAAAAAGCGGAACAAGAAGCGGCTGAGCAACGTCGAATAGAAAGACTGGAAAGACAAGCCGAGGAAGCTCGTAAAGCTCGTGAGCGAGAAGAGCAGCGTAGAAAAGAGATTCAGCGTCAGCAAGAGCTGGAAAGGCAGGAAGCTGAAAAAGCGAGACAGCAGGCTGAGCGAGAGAAAAAAGAAGCGGAACGGTTAGCCCAGGAAAGAGCTAAAGCAGAAGCTGCCGCAAAAGAAGCGGAGCGGCGTAGGCGCGAAGCAGAAGAGGCTGAGCGCCGAGCTGAAGAAGAGCGGCGGAAGCGCGAGGAAGAACGCCGCAAGCGCGAGCAAGCGGAGCGTGAAGCAGCAGAGCGTGAAGCTCAATTGCAAAAAGAGATGGAAGAAGAACGAGCCCGGCGTCAGGCAGCACGACGTCAACAAGTGATGAGTGAAGTTGAAAAGTATCAGGTACTTATTCAGCAAACTATTCAGCGTAACTGGAATGTTGATGACTCGATGCGTGGTAAGTCTTGTGAGTTGACTATCAGGGTTGCACCGAGTGGGTTCGTTAAGTCAGTAGACACAGGTCGTGGCGATGCGAACGTTTGTCGCTCAGCCCAGAACGCGGTATTGAAGGCGACAACCTTGCCGGTTTCTGAAGATCCAGAGATTTATGAACAAATGAGTACGATTAAACTGACTGTAAAACCGCAGTTGTAACAAGGTGACCGATGAAAAAAATATTAATTAACAGCTTATTACTCTTTGTTGCGCTAACAGCTTTTGCTCGCGCAGGGGTATTGGAAATCGTCATCACGGAAGGTATTGATACCGCACGACCAATTGCGGTTGTGCCGTTTGAATGGAAGGGCGAAGGTGAAGCTCCGAGCGAGCTTACCGACGTAATTGCGGCTGACTTGATGCGCAGTGGTAAGTTTAATCCAATTCCTTCAAGCGCCATGCCGCAACGTCCGGCTGCAGATGACGACATTGATTACTCTGCATGGGCGAAAATGGGAGTTGAGGCGATTTTAGTGGGTTCGATAGAGCCATACTCTGTTGATCGTTACATGGTTAAGTTTGAAGTTATTGATGTGCTAAGAGGACAAATTACTGGCGGTAATTCGCAGATGTTACGCAATGGCGAATTAGTTCAGAGTAATGATCATATTCTCGATTCTCGCTCAAGCGTTATCGATGGCGACCAGTTTCGTTCTTATGCGCATCGAATTTCCGATGTGGTTTATGAGGCGTTAACGGGTGAACGCGGCGCCTTTATGACTAAAATTGCTTATGTGACAGTGAATCACGAAGACCGTTATCCTTATAAACTGGCAGTAGCGGACTATGACGGCGCGAATGAGAAAATCCTGCTCCGTAGTCCGGAGCCTCTCATGTCACCGTCCTGGTCTCCTGATGGAAACAAGCTTGCGTACGTCAGCTTTGAGAACAAAACGGCAGAAATATTCATACAGGACATCTACACCACCCGTCGGGAAAAGACAACGTCGTTTCCGGGTATTAACGGGAGTCCGGTTTTCTCGCCAGATGGTAAAAAATTAGCTATGGTGTTATCAAAGGATGGTAATCCTGAGCTTTATGTATTTGATATTAATACGAAGGACTTGCAACGTATCACTCGTAATCGTACGATTGATACAGAGCCTAACTGGACGCCTGATGGTGAATCCTTAATTTTCACCTCAGAAAGAGGTGGCAGACCACAGTTATATAGCGTAAATTTATCATCAGGCCAGGTTCGTAGGTTAACCTTTGAAGGTGAACAGAATTTAGGTGGTACAATAGTACCGTCTGGCAAGGATATGGTTTTAGTTAACAGAACACGAGGCAACTACCATATCGCTAAACAAGAATTCCCGCGTGGGAATATGCAAGTTTTAACAAAAACGGCATTAGATGAGTCACCCAGTGTGGCACCAAATGGCAGTATGGTTATTTACAGTACAACGCATAATAACAAACAAGTACTGGCATTGGTTTCTATCGATGGGCGTTTTAAAGCACGGTTACCGGCAACCGATGGTGAAGTGAAGTCACCGGCTTGGTCGCCATACATGTAAAACACAGCCTGAATGGTTAAATTGTTCGATAAAACGATAAGGACGAAAAGGATGCAGCTTAATAAACTTTTTAAAGCTCTGGCAATCGTTGTACCAATGGCAACTCTGGCCGCTTGTAGCTCAAATCAAGAAACTGATTCAGGTGCAGGTGCAGGTCAAGAGACCAATCAACAAGCTGAGCAAGACTCCGGTGTTCAAACTGGAGCAGCAGAGCGCGCTAAAACGATGGAAGAAGAGCGTCAAGAGAAAATGGAAGCGTTACGTAAAGAACACATCGTTTACTTCGCTTTTGACAAATCTAACATCCAGTCAGAATACACTGACTTGTTGTCAGCTCACGCTGACTACTTAGTGAAAAACCCGTCTGTAAAAGTTGTTATTGAAGGTCATACCGATGAACGCGGTACACCTGAGTACAACATTGCGTTGGGTGAGCGTCGTGCTCAAGCGGTTGAAAACTACCTGCATAACTTAGGTGTTCAGGATTCTCAAACCTCTACTGTGTCATATGGTGAAGAGAAGCCGATGGTAAACGAATCAAACGAACGTGCATACGCCAAAAACCGTCGTGCCGTTTTAGTTTACTAATCTAAGAAAAGCGGATAGTACATGAGAAAAACGCTGTTAGCTGTATGTTTGTGTGTGCCTGGGGCTGTTATGGCTCAGGCACCTGTTTCTGGGTTGTCTTCTTCAGGTGATGTTGAGCAACGTCTCGAGCAAATTGAGCGTATGCTCGAAGCTCGCTCAGACGCTCAGCTTAAAATGCTGAATCAGTTAGGCTCTCTGCAGCAAGATGTTGCTGAGTTAAGAGGCATAACCGAAGAGCATGAGTATCGTCTGGAGCAACTTTTAGAGCGCCAGCGCGAGCTGTATCAGGAAATTGATCGTCGCTTCAGTAATTTGAAGCAGAACAATAGTCAGAGTAATGAAGTGACTGGCAACTATGACGATCTAGAGCAGGTTCCTACACAAACAGGCGGCAGCAGCTATTCTCCAAACTTGAGTGAGAATGACGCTTACGACAAGGCTATTGCATTAGTTCTTGAAGATAAACGTTATGATGATGCGATACCCGCATTTCAGTCCTTTCTTAAAAACTTCCCAAATTCGACCTATGCGGCAAATGCGCATTACTGGCTCGGGCAGTTGTTTTTTGCAAAACGTGAATACAACGAAGCGAAACAGCAATTTGAGACTGTTGTAAACGATTACCCGGATAGTAATAAGCGTGGCGACTGCTTGCTGAAACTAGGTGCTATAGCTAGTGAACAGAATAAGTCGGCAGATGCTAAGGCTTATTATGAACAAGTGGTCAAAGAATACCCAGATAGTACCGAAGCTAATTTGGCAAAACAGCGCCTTAATTAGTAACAACTGAGCAACATGTGTTCGTGAATTGAGCAGTTGCACGGTTTTTTTCAATTTTCAGTTGCATACGCGCACTATTTCAGTAAACTATGCCGCCGTTGCCAAGCAGAAACGGCAGCAAAATTGGCGTTGGGTTGTTAGCTCAGTTGGTAGAGCAGTTGACTTTTAATCAATTGGTCG
>NZ_DFTS01000043.1:79811-82743 GCF_002383015.1 Idiomarina sp. UBA4206 | reverse complement strand
TCGAATCCTGCACAACCCACCACTCCTAATTACTTTGCTACAAGCACATCTTGAATTCAGCTATAATAAGCCCCACTTATTAAGAACACTTGGAAAATAAGCCGTAGTATCATGACCGAGATTCAAACTCTGGATAGCCTTGATTATACTTTTCCGCCTAAACCTAAGCCGTTAAGTGCGAAAGAGAAATCAGAGACAATTAATCGCATTAAGCAGCTTCTAATTGATGAAGATGCTGTGCTGGTGGCTCACTATTACACAGACCCTGATATCCAGGCTCTAGCTGAAGAAACCGGTGGTTGTGTGTCCGACTCTTTAGAAATGGCTCGGTTTGGTCGTGACCATCCGGCGAAAAAATTAATTGTTGCCGGTGTTCGCTTTATGGGTGAAACGGCGAAAATTTTGACGCCCGAAAAGCAAGTACTGATGCCAACATTAAAAGCTGAGTGTTCGCTGGACCTTGGCTGTCCTCCCGAGAAATTCGCTGAGTTTTGTGATCAGCACCCAGACAGAACCGTGGTCGTTTATGCGAATACTTCCGCGGCAGTTAAAGCTCGTGCAGACTGGGTAGTAACTTCCAGCATGGCGCTTGAGCTTGTCGACCACCTGGATGCTAAAGGCGAGAAAATACTTTGGGCTCCTGACCGTCACTTAGGTGGTTATATCGCACGTGAAACCGGCGCAGATATGTTGTTGTGGCAAGGGGCTTGTGTGGTGCATGATGAATTTAAGGCAAAGGCATTGGAGGACATGAAAAAGCTCCATCCGGAGGCCGCAGTTCTTGTTCATCCTGAGTCACCGGAAAATATTGTCGCTATGGCTGATGCAGTAGGCTCAACATCGCAGCTCATTAAGGCGAGTCAGGAATTACCTAACGAAACCTTTATTGTGGCGACAGACAAAGGTATTTTCTACAAAATGCAGCAGCTTCAGCCGAATAAAACCTTTATTGAAGCACCTACAGCCGGAAACGGTGCAACTTGCCGCAGCTGTGCACATTGTCCATGGATGGCCATGAACGGGTTAAAAGCAATTGAAGAAGCACTTACCGACGGTGGTGAGACTCATGAAATACATGTCGACGAAACCTTAGGTAAAAGAGCTATGGTACCACTGGACCGAATGCTGGAATTCTCGGCAAGCTTAAAATAACTAAGACAGGCTCCTTCGGGAGCCTTTTTTATTCCCCGCTTATACAAGATATTTATAGTCGCCATAAATGCATCGCCTACCGAACTGCACAACTGCATGCTAATCTGAATTTATTGAATATTTATTCGGGTGGAATTTGCATGGGGTTTTATGATCCGACTGAAGTGCGTGATAACTGCGGTTTCGGCATTATTGCTAACGTTAATGGTGAACCTCGGCAAGGGTTGATTTCTACAGCCGTTAAGGCTTTGGATCGTATGCAGCATCGCGGCGGTATTGGTGCCGATGGTAAGACTGGTGACGGCTGTGGTTTGCTTCTGCAAATGCCAGAGCAATTTTTCCGTCAATTTGCCGAAAAGAAGGGCTGGCAGCTTAGCAAAAAGTTTGCCGTTGGCATGGTTTTCTTTAGTCGTGATAACGACAAGCGTGAAACCGCACGACAACTTATCGAGCAAGAACTCCAGAGAGAGACCTTAGCCGTTACAGGCTGGCGTAAAGTGCCCGTAGATAATCAAGTGCTGGGGGAAGGTGCTAAGTCGTCTGAGCCTGTTATAGAGCAGGTTCTGGTGTCTGCTCCCCCGGGCTGGCGGAAAAAAGACTTAGAAAGACGTCTGTACATGGCGCGCCGGCGTATTGAGAAGCTCATTCCTAATCAGGAAGAACTTTATATTTCTTCGCTTTCTAGTCTGGTATTGGTTTATAAGGGCTTAATGATGGCGGCGGATTTACCTGCCTATTATGCTGATTTAGCCGACTCCGATATGAAAACCTCCATCTGCGTATTCCATCAACGCTTCTCTACCAATACCGAACCACGCTGGCCTTTAGCTCAACCATTTCGGTTTCTGGCTCATAACGGCGAAATTAATACCATAAGAGGTAATCGGCAATGGGCGCAGGCGCGGGCTTATAAGTTTCAGACTCCTTTGCTACCCGACTTACAGGATGCAAAACCGTTAGTCGGCTTGTCCGGCTCGGATTCTGCGTCGCTGGACAATATGCTGGAGCTGTTGTTAGCCGGCGGTATGGATCTATTCCGGGCTATGCGTTTGCTGATACCGCCCGCCTGGCAAGGCGACGCGACAATGTCTGATGAAATGCGTGCTTTTTATGAATTTAACTCGCTGCACATGGAGCCCTGGGATGGGCCGGCAGGTGTGGTGATGAGTAACGGCAGGCATGTTGCCTGTAGCCTGGATCGTAATGGCTTACGCCCGGCCAGATATGTATTAACGCGCTCTGGTGTTCTGACCATTGCTTCTGAAGTGGGTATCTGGGATTACGACGAACAAGAAGTCATCGAAAAAGGGCGCTTAGGGCCGGGTCAAATGATGGCGGTCGACACCTATACCGGTCAAATTTGGTACAACGACGAAATAGAAGATGAGTTAAAACAACGCCACCCTTATAAACAATGGCTGGAACAGCATCGTCGTCACTTAATTCCGTTTGAACGCAGTCACGCAGATAAACTGGGCCAGCGTCTTTATGACGATGAAACCATGCAGGTATTGCATAAAGCTTACCTGTACTCAGAAGAAGAGCTGCAGCAAATTATCAGTGTATTGGCGAAAGATGGGCAGGAAGCTGTTGGTTCAATGGGCGACGACACTCCAACCGCTGTTCTCTCGAAGCAACCCCGCTTGCTCTACGACTATTTTAGACAACAGTTTGCACAGGTAACAAACCCGGCCATTGATCCCATTCGCGAACGGCACGTGATGTCACTTTCAACCATAATTGGACGCGAGCACAATGTGTTTAACGAAGCTTCTGGTGA
>NZ_DFTS01000043.1:77766-79744 GCF_002383015.1 Idiomarina sp. UBA4206 | reverse complement strand
ACTGACAGGGTGGTGTTCGAGTCACCCATTCTGATGTATACCGATTTAAAGCAGTTACGCGAATTGGATGAAAAGCACTACCGCGCAACAACACTCTCGCTGGCTTTCAAGCCGGAGGAAAACAACTTACGGCAGGCGATAGAAAGCCTTGTTGAAAATGCAAAAGACTCGGTTAAGAACAATCAAACCGTTATTCTGATACTGAGTGACAGAGGCTTGCAGCGCGGACAGTTGATGATACCGGCTGCGATAGCAGTTGGTGCGGTTCAACAGGCTTTAGTGGCTAATGACTTACGTTGCGATTCGAACATTATTATTGAGACAGCGTCTGCGAGAGACCCTCATCACATGGCGGTGTTGTTGGGTTTGGGAGCTACTGGAGTTTACCCTTACCTGGCTTATGAAACGGTGGAGCAATTGGTTGCTCGCGGCAAAGTAACTCTGGATATTAGAGAAGCCTTGCTGAACTACCGGAAAGGTCTGAATAAAGGACTCTTGAAAATACTGTCGAAGATGGGCATTGCAACAGTTGCCGGATACCGCGGTTCTTCTCTATTTGAAGCTGTTGGGCTTAACGAAGATGTACGCCGCCTTTGTTTTGCAAACGTGCCGGCGCGAATTGATGGTACCGGTTTTGATGATATTCAGCAGGATCTCCAGCAAAGCTTCCACAAAGCCTGGTTAAAGCGTAAGCCGCTGGCTCAGGGTGGTTTACTGAAATATGTGCATGGTGGGGAATACCATGCGTATAACCCGGATGTGGTCACCTCCTTACAACGTGCGGTAGCAACAGGTGAGCAGCGGGACTACGACGTTTACGCGAAATTTGTGAATCAAAGGCCGGTAACTCACCTGCGTGATCTGCTCAGTATAAAATTACCTGAAACAGCAAAGCTTGAAAAACACCAAGTTGAAGCAAAGGAAAGCCTGTATCAGCGTTTTGATACGGCTGCTATGTCCATAGGCGCGTTAAGCGCTGAGGCCCACGAGGCTCTGGCTATAGCAATGAACCAAATTGGAGGGCATTCAAACTCCGGTGAAGGAGGCGAGGATCCGAAACGCTTTAACAGCTTAAAAAATTCCCGAATTAAACAAGTGGCTTCAGGGCGCTTTGGAGTGACACCTCATTACCTGGTGAACGCCGATGTGATTCAGATAAAAGTTGCGCAGGGTGCAAAACCTGGAGAGGGCGGACAACTACCCGGCGAAAAAGTCACTGCGGAAATAGCGCAACTACGCTACGCAGTGGCTGGTACGACATTAATATCGCCACCGCCGCATCATGACATTTACTCCATTGAAGATTTAGCTCAGCTGATTTTTGATTTAAAGCAGGTAAACCCTAAAGCTTTAGTCTCTGTAAAACTGGTTTCAACGCCGGGTATTGGCACTATTGCGACCGGGGTGGCTAAGGCTTATGCCGACTTGATAACCGTATCAGGCTATGACGGTGGTACCGGCGCCAGCCCCATGACGTCGGTCAAGTACGCAGGTTCACCCTGGGAACTCGGGTTGGTCGAAGTGCACGAAGCTTTGGTAGCGAATAACCTGCGCCATAAAATTCGTCTGCAGGTCGATGGTGGTTTAAAAACCGGTATGGATATTGTGAAAGCGGCAATTTTAGGGGCAGAGAGCTTTGGCTTTGGTACTGCTCCGATGATAGCCCTGGGCTGTAAATACTTGCGCATTTGCCATCTGAATAACTGTGCAACGGGTGTGGCTACGCAAGATGAAACCTTACGTCGTGAGCACTTTTCCGGCTTACCGGAGCGCGTTGTAAAACTGTTTGAGTTTAGGGCTGAAGAGGTGCGGGACATTCTTGCTCATCTCGGTTTAGCTCAGTTAACCGATGCCATTGGACGGGTTGATTTACTAGAGCGTTTGCCGGGGGAAACCAAACGTCAGCAACAGTTACAGTTGACCGCCTTGTTGGAGTCGGCCGGAGTCCGCTCTGAACATTCATTGTATTGCACGGACA
>NZ_DFTS01000043.1:76383-77681 GCF_002383015.1 Idiomarina sp. UBA4206 | reverse complement strand
CCCGCCGTATGACCAGGGCAAGCTCAACCAACGTCTACTGGAACTGTGCAAAGAATCGATTGATGCACGCAATGGCGGGCGCTGGTCGCTGACCATTCGCAACGATGATCGGTCGGTAGGCGCAAGTGTATCCGGTCATATTGCCAGGCAATATGGAAACCAGGGGATGGCGGTGGCGCCAATCACTCTAGGTTTTATTGGTACTGCCGGGCAAAGCTTCGGGGCATGGAATGCAGGTGGTTTAAAACTTCACTTAACCGGTGACGCGAATGACTACGTAGGCAAAGGCATGGCCGGGGGAGAAATTACCATTAAACCACCTGCGGGCTGCCGCTATAACAGTCATGAAGCCGTCATTATGGGGAATACCTGCTTGTATGGTGCAACCGGAGGAAAACTCTATGCTGCGGGTTGTACCGGCGAACGTTTTGCGGTGCGTAACTCCGGCGCTACGGCTGTTGTTGAAGGTATTGGCGATCACGGTTGTGAATATATGACAGGCGGTATTGTGGTGGTTTTGGGTGAATGCGGCATCAACTTTGGTGCAGGAATGACCGGTGGCTTTGCTTATTTAAGAGACAGTGACGGTGATTTGCACCGAAGACTGAATCACGAACTGGTTGAAGCGGTGTCACTGGATACACCAATTATTCAGGAGCACTTACGGGGTTTAATTCATGAGCATCACGAAGCGACGGGCAGCCAGTATTCGCGTGAATTACTGCGCAACTTTGAGCAGGTAGTGGAGAGCTTTTATATTGTGAAACCGAAAACGGCTGACGTAAAAGAGCTGCTGGGGCATCGTGCTCGATCTACCGCCGAATTACGCGTGCAGGTGATGTAATGAACAAAAATATTTATCAATTTTTAGACGTACAACGCATTGACCCGCCCAAACGCTCGGTTGAAGAGCGCCGAATTGAATTCAAAGAAATTTATGACCCGATGCCCGGTGTGCAGCTAAAAGGTCAGGCTGACCGTTGCCTGGATTGCGGTAATCCTTATTGTGAATGGCAGTGTCCGGTTCACAACTATATTGCTCAGTGGCTGGAGCTGGCTAACGAAGGTCGGGTTATTGAGGCTGCGGAACTTATGCATAAAACCAATAGCCTGCCGGAGGTCTGTGGCCGGGTATGTCCTCAGGATCGCCTGTGCGAGGGAGCATGCACGCTCAATGACGGTTTTGGCGCGGTAACTATTGGCAGTATTGAAAAACAAATGGTCGATGAGGCCTTTAAGCAAGGTTGGCGGCCGGATCTAAGTGGTGTTATTCAGCGCCGCGAGCGCGTTGCGGTTAT